>JAIYAG010000626.1 GCA_027489195.1 Burkholderiales bacterium
GTGCGGGCGGTCGCGGCGTGCGCCGGCCCGGCACGCCCGCCGAGCGCCGGGGCGAGCGCGGCGAGCGCCGAGGCGAGGAGGCGGCGCCGGGCGGGCGAGGCGGGGAGCAAGGACGGGGGCGGCGACGGGCGGGCGGGCATCGGACGCGACGGGGTTCCTGACGCAGGCTAGCACGCGGCCAAGGCGGGGCCGCGCGCTCGCGGTAGCATCGCGGCAGACTTCCCCGACGAGGCGACCCATGGCCGACACGCTCTCCCGTTCCCCGCCGCGACGCATCGGGCTGCTGACCGGAGGGGGCGACTGCCCTGGCCTGAACGCGGTCATCCGGGCCTTCACGCGTACTGCGCGCGGCCGTCACGGCGTCACGGTGGTCGGCATCGAGGATGGCTTCGAGGGGCTGCTCGAGGGCCGCATGCGCGAGCTCGACTACGGCGAGGTCGCCGGCCTGATCGGCGAGGGCGGCACCATCCTCGGCACGACCAACAAGGGCGACCCGTGGCACTTCCCGGTGACCGCGCCCGACGGATCCGTTTCGATCCACGACGTGTCGGCGCGGATGCTCGCGCGGATCCGCGAGAACGCGCTCGACGCGCTGGTCGTGGTCGGCGGCGACGGCTCGATGCACATCGCGCAGCGCTTCGTCGCGCTCGGCGTGCCGGTGGTGGGCGTTCCGAAGACCATCGACAACGACCTGTCGGCCACCGACACGACCTTCGGTTTCGACACCGCGGTGTCGATCGTCTCCGAGGCCATCGACCGGCTCACCACCACCGCGTCGTCGCATCACCGGGTCATGGTGATCGAGGTGATGGGGCGTTACGCGGGCTGGATCGCGCTGGCCGGCGGCGTGGCCGGCGGCGCCGACACCATCCTGATCCCGGAGGTGCCGTTCGCCTGGGAGTCGGTGTTCCGGCATGTCCGCCAGCGCGCGCTGCGCGGCCGGCGCTTCTCGATCGTCTGCGTGGCCGAGGGCGCGAAGCTGCCCGAAGGCGGCGAGGTGCTGCGTGGCATCGACCGGCGGCGCACCGACGCCAAGCAGCTCGGCGGCGTGGGCGCCGTGATCGCCCAGCGGATCGAGGCCGGCACCGGCCTGGAGACGCGGGTCACGGTGCTCGGACACCTGCAGCGCGGCGGCACGCCGACCGCCTACGACCGGCTGCTGGCGACGCGCTTCGGCGTCGCGGCGGCCGAGTCCGCCTGCCGCGGCGACTCCGGCGTGATGGTCGCGCTGCGGGGCACCGAGATCGTCACCGTACCGATCGCCGATGCGATCGCCACGCTGCGTACCGTGCCGCCGAACCATCCGTGGGTGCAGGCCGCGCGCGCGGTCGGCACGCGCTTCGGGGACGAGCCGGTGCCTGCGGACGAGGGGGGCGCACGCGGCGACGGCGCGCCGGCCTCCTGAGGCGACCTGCCGATGCGGCCCGGGGCGCGGGGCCCGCGGTGCAGTGACCCGTGGCCCCGGGACCGCCCGCGATGCCCGTCGATCGCGGCGCGCGCGTGCCCTATCAGAGCCCGAGCGCCAGTCCGGCGGCCAGCGTGCCTCCGAGGGTCGCGGCGCGCTCCAGATCGGCCGGACCGATCGTCTTGGGGGCGAGGATCGCTTCGGCAGTCTGGGCGCCGGTGATCACCCGCAGCGGCTCGGCCGCTCGCACGAGCCGCCAGCCGGTGGCGATCCGCTCGATCTGCCGGACCGTGCCCTCACCGTCGCTGCCGGCGCAGACGATGGCCGCGTACGGCCGACCGTTCAGGGCGTCGAGGGCAGGGTAGTAGCAGCGGTCGAAGAACGCCTTCATCGGGCCGGCCATCGAACCCAGGCACTCTGGGGTGGCGAAGAGCAGCGCGTCCGCCGCGAGCACGGCCGCGGGGGCGAGCCGGTCGCAGCGCACGTCGAGGATGCGGGGCGGGTCCGGTTCGTCGCGGACCGCCTCGCGTGCGCCGGCGGCCGCCGCCTGCACGAGCCGGTCCGTGCCGCCGGTGTTCGACCACCAGGCGATGAGCAGCCGGCGGCCGGGCGCGGGCACCCTGCGGGTCAGCGGTTGAAGAGTCCGCGCAGCACGCGGGCGCCTTCGCGCAGGCCCTGCTCGACGGCATCGCTCGGATTGGCGGGGGCCTGCGAGGCCGGCGGCGGCGCGCCGTCGGATGTCGGGGCCGAGCCGGCCGGAGGCGGGGCGCCGCCTGCCGCCGGTGCGGCCCCGGGCGCACGTCCGCCGCCCCCCGCGCCACCCATCAGACCCGCCATGCCCTCGCCCAGCATCTGCGAGGTGGTCGACTTCAGCCGCAGCTTCACCGACCACTGGATGTCCCAGGGCACCTTGGGGTCGGCCGGGCGGGGCGGATGCGAGACGTTGAGCTCGTCGCCGTACGCGATGAAGCTGAGCAGCCCCGCCGGCATCGACTTCACCACCTCGGCGGGCAGCGTGCACTCGGTGCGGTCCGGCGCCAGCACGACCCGTTCGCGGATCAGGCGGGCCACTTCGGACGGCTGCACGTAGTCGGCGAGCGCGCCGCCGGTCTCCTGCACCGCGCTCGAGGTCCACATCACGATGTCCACCGTGCCGCCGCCGTCCGCGCTGCCGGCGCCGACCGCGGTCATGAAGTAGCCGGTCGACCCGCCCACCGGGCGCCAGCTCAGCTGCTGCGTGCCCGATGGCGTGCGCGAGGCGTTCAGCTCCACCGGCGGCATGAAGTCGTGCTGGTCGACCGCGAAGCGGATGTCGGGCGAGTAGTTGCCCTTGACCTGGTGTTCGCCGCGCAGCGACGCCTGAGCGGGGACGGGCTGCCGGTCGCGCTCGTTCGGCCAGGCGCCGTAGCTGCGGTTCTGGCCGAAGCTCGGTCCGCGCGGGCCCCGCACGCTGCGCGACGCCAGGTTGGGCATCGGCTGCCCGGGGCCGATCTTCGAGAAGTCGATCACCACCGGCTGACCCGGTCCGACCTGCTCGCCGCAGCCCCAGTAGATGAGCATCCGGCCCTTGGGCCGCTCGTCGATGCCCTTGGGCAGCGTGCGCTCGGCCGGCTCGCTGCTCGCGCGGCTCGGCTCGGGGCTGAGGAGCGGCAGCTGCGGGCCCATCGCCATGCCGGGCGGGATCAGGTGCGCGGCTTCGGGCGAACCCGAAGCGTTCTGCGACGAGCCCAGCCTGAGGTCGAGCGTGCGGACCGGCGCGGGGGCCCGTCCGGCGAGCATGCCCAGCATGCCGCCGATGCCCATGCCGCCGCCGGCGCCCATCGCCCCGAACCCGGAGACCGTGTCGGCGCTCAGCCAGTAGGTGGCGACCGGGCCGCGCACGACCTGCGCCGGCGTGGTCTGCGCGCCGGCCTGCGAGGCGGCGAGCCCGA
>JAIYAG010000269.1 GCA_027489195.1 Burkholderiales bacterium
CGCGTTGCTGCGGCCGTCCCGGTGCAGGAGGAAGGCGCCGCCGCCGATGCCCGAGGACTGCGGCTCGACCAGCGTCAGCACCATCTGCGCGGCGACCGCCGCATCGAGCGCGCTGCCGCCGCGCTCGAGCATCGCGAGGCCGGCGCGCGTGGCGTGGGGGTTCGCGGTCGCAACCATCGCGCGGGCCGCCTTGACCGCCTCGCGCGCCGCGTAGCCGCTCGCGGCCTCGGGCTGCGCCGGAGCCTGCGCGGTGGCCGCGAGCGGCGTCGCCAGCGCGGCGAGCCACGCGGCCTGCCGCAGGGCACGCACCACGCCTGCGATCGAGCGGAACGGAGTCGGGGTCATCGTCGGCGCGGCGGGGTCGGGGCAGCCGCTACTATACGCAGACGACCCCCACCGATCGATCCGCACACGCGGGCGCCGACATGACCGACACCCCGAACGCCTCCTCCCGCCCCGGCATCCGCGAGACCGTCGCCGCCATCGCCGCCGGCACGACCACCAGCCGCGCGCTGCTCGACGAGGCGCGTGTCGCCGCCGACCGCCACCGCGACCTGAACGCCATCGCCTGGGTCGACTGGGACGCCGCCGCCCGTGCGGCCGATGCGCTCGATGCGCGCGCCCGCGCGGGCGGCCCGCTCGGTCCGCTGCATGGCGTGCCGGTGACGATCAAGGACCTCTACCAGGTCGACGGCATGCCCACCGCCGGCGGCACCCGCGCGGCGCTGCCCGCGCTCGGCGGCGAGGCGGTTGCGGTCGCGCGGCTGCGTGCGGCGGGCGCGCTGCCCTTCGCCAAGAGCAACATGCACGAGATCGCGCTCGGCGCGACCGGCGAGAACCCCTGGACCGGCGACGTCAAGAACCCGGTCGACCCGTCGCGTCAGGCCGGCGGCTCGTCGAGCGGCGCGGGTGTCGCCACCGCCGTCGGCATCGGCTTCGCGGGCCTGGGCAGCGACACCGGCGGCTCGGTGCGGATCCCGGCCGCCTTCAGCGGCGTGGTCGGCTTCAAGCCGAGCTTCGGCGCGATCCCGCTGGCGGGCGCGCTGCACCTGTCCTGGACCTGCGACCACGCCGGCCCGCTCACCCGCTCGGTCGACGATGCCGCGCTGCTCTACGAGGTGATGGCCGGCCGCCGCACCGATCACGGCACGGTCGCCCGGCGCCCGCGCCTGGCCGTGCCCGCCACCTGGCTGAAGGGCCGCCTGCATCCGGCGACGCGCGCCTGGTTCGACGCCCGGCTCTCGGCGCTGCGCACGCAGGCCGACGTCGTCGACGTCGACCTGCCTTCGCTGTCGCGCGCGCTCGCGCCGTACACCGCGATCGTCCGCGCGGAAGCCGCCTTCGTGCACCGCGCGGTGCTCGCCGCCGGCGGCGAGGGCTTCTCCGACGCCGTGCTCGCCCCGATGCGCGACGGCGCGGCGCAGCTCACGCAGGTCTACCTCGACGCGATGCGCGAGCGCGAGGTGCTGCGCGCCGAGCTCGACGCGATGCTGCGCGACCACGACGCGCTGCTGCTGCCCACCAGCGCCGTGCCGCCGCCGACGCGCGGCCAGCTCGAGGTGCAGGTCGAGGGCGGCACGCTCAGCACCCGCGAGGCGGTGCTCGGCCAGACGCTCGCGTTCAGCTTCGTCGGTCTGCCGGCCCTGTCGCTGCCGATGGGTACGGCCGACGGGCTGCCGGCGTCGATGCAGGTGGTCGGTGCACGTGACGCCGACGCGTCGGTGCTCGCGCTCGGGCGCTGGCTGGAGGCCGGCGCGAAGGGCTGAGTCGGCGAGCCGCCGGCCCGGGGCCGCCGCCTGCGGCAGGGTCGGCTTCGTCGCCTCGGCCGGCGCTCGGGGCGGTCGCGTCGCGTCAGCCGCCGCCGTGCTCGCCCGAGATCAGCCAAGCCCGGATCCGGGCGTCTTCCGTGAGCCCGATCGCTCGTTGCCGCGCGACCGTGGCCTCCTCGGCGCGGCCTGCCAGACCCAGCAGATGGGCCCGCGAGATCCACCACGGCTGATGCTGCGCGATCGTTGCGGCGTCGATCTCGTCGAGTGCGGCCAGCCCGGCCGCCACGTCGCCGGTCTCGCCCAGCGCGACCGCTTGCCCGATCCGCGCGCCGGTACTCGGGAAGTGCCTCACCAGCGCCGCGTACAGCGACGCGATCGCCGACCAGGGCGTCTTGCCGGTCCATGCACGCTGGCAATGTGCAGACTGGATCGCGGCCTCGAGCTGGAACGGCCCCGGCGAGCGCAGCCGGGACGCCTGCCACAGACACTGTTCGGCGCGCTCGTGGTGGTCGCGCCGCCAGCGCGCCGGGTCCTGCTCCGCCAGCGGTACGAAGCGCCCCTCGGCGTCGAACCGCGCCGGGCGCCTCGCCTCGCCGTAGTGCATCAGCGCGAGCAGGCCCCAGGCTTCGGCGGAGGCCGGCTGCAGCCCCGTCACCACGCCGCCGAGGAAGAGCGCCTCCTCGGCGAGCGCGCCGCCGTCCTCGGGCGAGCCCGCTGCCGCGGCCGCCGACGCCACCTGCCGCGTCAGCGTGTACGCGCCGTAGATGCCCTCGAGCACGGCCGCCAGCCGCGCCGGCAGCTCGCGGGCCTCGGGCTCCTCGAGCCGCAGCCCCGCATCGCGGATCCTCGCCTTCGCGCGGACCAGCCTCTGCGCCATCGCCGCCGGCGACACGAGGAAGGCGCTCGCGATCGTCGCCGCCTCCAGCCCCAGCACCGTCTGCAGCATCAGCGGCGCGTGCACGGCCGGCGGCAGGGCCGGATGCGCGCACAGGAACATCAGCCGCAGCCGGTCGTCCGGCACGTCGCGCGCCTCGGGCGCCGCGTCCTCGCCGTCGAACAGCGCGAGCACGCCCGGATCGCGTTCGACGCGTCCGTGGCGGGCGGCCTCGAGCAGACGACGCTTGGCGGCCGTCATCAGCCAGGCCTGCGGCGAGTCGGGCACGCCGTCGCGCGGCCAGCGCTCGAGCGCCGCGGCGAACGCGTCGGCGAGCGCATCCTCGGCGGCGGCCACGTCCCGCCAGCGCCAGGCCAGCGAGGCGAGCATCCGTCCGTAGGCCTCGCGCGCCGCCCGCTCGGCGGCCCGCGAGGCGTCGGACGGGGCGTTCACTGGGATGACGGCATCGGCGGCAGCACCGGCCGCACTTCGGTGTGGCCGTGCGCCGCGCAGGGCGCGCGGGCCGCCCATTCCAGGGCCGCCTCCAGCGAAGGCACCTCGACGATGAAGTAGCCGCCGAGATGCTCGTGGGTATCGGCGAAGGGCCCGTCCTGCACGTGCCTTACGCCGTCGCGCACGCGCACCTGGGTGCCGGTGTGCGGCGGCTCCAGGCCGTTGCCCGAGACGATGACCCCGGCGCCGGCGAGCGCGCCGATGTAGGCCGTCCACGCCCCCCAGTACTCGGGTGCGAGGGCGGGGTCGTTGCGCTTGTCGAACTCGGACATCGGGTCGCTGAAGATCAGCATGTACTGCATGGCGTGCTCCGTGGATCGCGTGGATGGGGGGCCGCCGGCTATCGTAGCCGGGCGGCGGGCCGGCGGTCGTCGCCCTGCCCATCCCATCGATGCGCGAACCGCAGCGCGATCGACAGTCGGCGAAGAAAAAAGTCGTCGGCGTCGGCCGTCCGTCATCCGGCGGGGAGCCGGAAGCGCGCCACCGTGCGGTTCAGTGCCTGGGCCTGGTCGTACAGGGCACCCACTGCCGATGCGGTCTGTTCGACCAGGGCGGCGTCCTGCTGGCTGCCGCTGTCCAGAATCTCCAGCGTCTGCCGCACCTGGCCGACGGCGCTGTTCTGGCGGACCACGTCCGCGGCGATCTCGGAACCCCGCGCGGTCATCGCCTCGGCCCGCTCGACGATCTGCTCGATCGTCTGTCGGGCATCGCCCACCGCGCTGCCCGCCTGCTCGACGCTGTCCAGGGTCGATTCGATCAGGGTGCGGATCTCGCGCGCCGCCGTCGCCGAGCGTCCCGACAGCATGCGCACCTCGGTGGCCACCACGCCGAACGCACGCCCGGCGTCGCCGGCACGGGCCGCTTCGACCGCGGCGTTCAAGGCCAGCAGGTTGGTCTGGAGCGCGATGTCGTCGATCACGCCGAGGATCATCCGGATGCGGCCCGCCGCCTCCTCCACCCGCTGCATCCTGTCGCTGACCCGACCCATCGCCTCGCCGCCGCGCCGAGCCACCGCGACGTTGTCGGCGGCCATCGCGGCGCCGTCGTTCGATCGGTCGGCGGTCGAGTTCACCATGCCGGTGATCTCGCCGATCGATGCGACCGATGCCTCGAGCATCGATGCGGTCTTCGCCGTCCGCTGGGCGAGGTCGTTCGAACCGCCGCTGATCTCGCGGCTCGCCAGCAGGATCGCGTCCGAGCCGTCGCGCACCTGACCCACCACCTCGCGCAGCGCGGCATGCATCGTCGCCAGCCCGCGCAGCAGGTGGGCCGCCTCGTCGTTGCCCCAGGCACGCGGCTGACGCGTCAGGTCACCCTGGGCGATGGCGCTCATGTGGTCGGCCACGACCTTCATGCCGCCCTGCATCACCAGGTAGTAGCACCGGAACAGGTAGCCGCCCACCCCCAATGCGCTGAGCACCAGCAGGCCCACCAGCCATCGGTCGCGCTCCATGCGCAGGATCGTGGCGTCGAGGGCCGCGCCCGCCGCGGGGTCGGCTGCCGCGCGCCCGGCGTGGGCCGCCTCCAGGCGCGCGGTCTGGTCGCTCACGGTCCAGCCCGCGAGCACGAGCAGTGGCAGGCAGAACGCGATCGAGATCAGCAGCGACTTCCCCGCGAAGCTGAGCTTTCGGAACAGCCGTACGCCGGGCGCCCAGGGGCCATGGGGCGAGCGGGTGGCCGGGCCTCGCGGCGCGGCGGGGCCGGCCCGCGGAGGCGCTGCGGTCTGCGGGGCGGGCTCCGGGGAGCGCGGCGGGGCGGGGTGGGCAGGTGGCATGAGGCGTGTCGGATGTTTGCCGGAACTTAGGCTTAGTCACGACTGGGGATGCCCCGAACAGCCGGGGAAATCCATGCCTTCTCGTTGCATCGGTCCCGATCGCAGGTGTGGAGCCGGGATCCGGCCGAAGCTGCCGTGAATGCGACACGGCCGCCCGGAGGCGGCCGTGGTCGACGTGCGACAGTCCTGCGGCCGGCGGCCGCAGGAACCGGGTCGGATCAGCGCGGTGCCATCCGGATCGCGCCGTCGAGGCGGATCACCTCGCCGTTGAGCATCGTGTTCTCGAAGATCTGCTGCACGAGCTGCGCGTACTCGGGCGGGCGGCCCAGCCGCGAAGGGAAGGGCACCTGCCTGCCGAGCGAGTCCTGCGCCTCCTGCGGCAGCCCGAGCAGCAGCGGCGTGAGGAACAGGCCCGGTGCGATCGTCACGACGCGCACGCCGTCGCGGGCGAGGTCGCGGGCGATGGGCAGCGTCATGCCGACGATGCCGCCCTTGGACGCCGAGTAGGCGGCCTGCCCGATCTGACCGTCGAAGGCCGCGACCGACGCGGTGCTGACGATCACGCCCCGCTCGCCCTCGGCCGACGGCTCGTTCTTCACCATCGCGGCCGCTGCCAGCCGGATCATGTTGAACGTGCCGATCAGGTTGACGCCGACCACGCGCGTGAAGTCGGCCAGCTTCATCGGACCGTCCTTGCCGACGGTCTTGCCGGGCGTGCCGATGCCGGCGCAGTTGACCAGCCCGCGCAGGTTGCCGAAGGCGAGGGCGGCGTCCACCACCGCCTGACCGTCTGTTTCCGACGTGACATCGCACTTGACGAACTTCGCCGCCGCGCCGAGCGCGCGGACCTTCTCGTCGCCGAGCGCCGCGTTGACGTCGGCGATCACGACCTTGCCGCCGCCGGCGACGATCGCTTCGGCGGTCGCGCCGCCCAGGCCCGACGCGCCGCCGGTGACGATGACTACGGTGTCCTTGAATTGCATCGAAACGTCCTCTGTAGGGTCAGGGTGCCGCGGACACCTCGACGCGGCGCGCTTCGCGCCCGTCGCCGGCGTCCATCTGGACGGGCTTCTGCATCACCAGCCGGTCCGCGGCGATGCCGTTCGACGTCAGCAGGTCGACGACCATCTTCGCGCGGCCCTTGGCCAGCTCGGCGTTCTGCTCCGCGTTGCCGGTGCTGTCGTGGAAGCCCGAGACCGCGATCTTCGCATCCGGCGCGGCCTTCGCCCATTCCACGATCTTCGCGACGGCGGCCGCCGCCTCGGCGGGCGCTGCGGTCGCGCCGCTCTCGAAGTAGATCTTCGCGGTGTCGGGACGCGCCACGGCCGTCGGCATCGCGGCCGGGGCCGGGGCCGGAGCGACCACAGCGGCCGGTGCC
>JAIYAG010000605.1 GCA_027489195.1 Burkholderiales bacterium
CGTCGTCGACGCCGGCGAGCCGACGGGTCAGCAGCGAGTAGCCGGCCGCGAACACCGCGGCCAGCAGCGGCAGCAGCGCCGAGATGCCGAACAGCGAGGACCCCGGGCGGATGATCAGCAGCACGCCCGCGAAGCTCGCGGCGAGCGCGACCCAGGTGCCGCGCGGCGCGCGCTCCCCGAGCCAGCGCACCGCGACGACGGTCACCAGGATCGGCGAGGTCGCGATCAGCGCGGTGGCCTCGGCCTGCGGCATCGTCGCCAGCGCACCGAAGAAGGTGATCGACGACATGCCGAGAAACACGCCGCGCGCGACCTGCAGCGCCGGCCGGCGGGTCGACAGCAGCGACAGGCCGCGTCGGGGTGCGAGCAGCAGCGCCATCAGCGCGACGTGGAACGCATAGCGCCCCCAGGCCACCAGGGGCGACGGATAGGTCTGCGTCAGGTACTTGACCGTCGCGTCGAGGACCGCGAAGGAGGCGCTCGCGGCGACCGCCAGGCCGATGCCGGCGAGCACGCGGCGACGGGCGTCGGCCGTCGCGTCGCCGCTGCTCACGCGTGGAACACGCCGGTCGACAGGTAGCGGTCGCCGCGATCGCAGACGATGAAGACGATGGTCGCGCCCTCGACCTCCTCGGCGATGCGCAGCGCGATGCAGCAGGCGCCGGCCGCCGACGGGCCGCAGAAGATGCCCTCCTCGACCGCGAGTCGCCGGGCCATCGCCTCGGCGTCGGCCTGCGTGACCTCCTCGGTGCGGTCGATGATGGCGTGTCGGCGGATGCCCGGCACGTAGGCCTCGGGCCACTTGCGGATCCCGGGGATCGAGGAGCCGTCGGTGGGCTGCGCGCCGACGATCACCACGTCCTTCGAGCACTCCTTCAGGTAGCGCGAGACGCCGGTGATCGTGCCGGTGGTGCCCATCGCCGACACGAAGTGGGTGACCTGGCCGGCGGTGTCCTGCCAGATCTCGGGGCCGGTGGTGTCGTAGTGCGCCGCCCAGTTGTCGTCGTTGGCGAACTGGTCGAGCACGCGGCCGCGGGCCTCGGCCCGCACGATCATCGCGAGGGCCGGCCGGTCCTTGACCGAGCCCGCCGGGTTGTTCCCCTCGAGCTTGCCGAGGATCACGTTGCCGCGGGCGGCCTGGGCCGCTCCGGGAATGCGCTGCAACCGGACCAGCGGCGTGCGGCCGATGGTGGCGTCGACGGTGAGGTAGTCGGGTCGGGCGATGGTCATGGCGATGGACTCGACGGGCAAAGGGCGCCGCGGATGCGGCTCAGCGGGTGGCGAGCGCGACGGTCCGCGCGACGCGGGCCGGCGCCTCGAAGGGCGCCGCCGGCGGCAGCCCGGCCGCGCCCGGTTCGGCGAGCCGGGTCACGCCAGGGGGATCGGAGCGCAGGATCGCGTCGCGGACCGCCTCGACGGCGGCGATCCGGGTGAAGCTGCGCCGCCAGGCGAGCACCACGCGGCGCGCGGGGGCCGGCTGCTCGAACGGCAGGTAGGCGAGCAGGCCGTCGTCGCGCCGGCGGCCCGCGAGCACCTCGGGGGGCTGGGCCAGCCAGGGCAGCACGGTGATGCCGATGCCCGAGGCCACCATGTGGCGGATGGTCTCGAGCGACGAGCCCTCGAAGGTCTTCTGGATGCCGGCGCTGGCCTGCGAGTAGCGCGACAGATCGGGGCAGACCTCGAGCACCCGGTCTCGAAAGCAGTGGCCGGTGCCGAGCAGCAGCATCGTCTGGCGCTTGAGTTCGCTCGCGGGAACGGACGCCCGCTGCGCCCAGGGATGCGTGCGCGGCACGGCGATGACGAGGGGCTCCTCGTAGAGCGGGCAGGTCGCGAAGCCCTGGTCGGGGAAGGGCTCGGAGAGGATCGCCACGTCGACATCGCCCTGGCGCAGCAGCTCGAGCAGGCGGACGGTGTAGTCCTCCTGCAGCAGCAGCGGCATCTGCGGCGCGTCCTCGATCATGCGTCGCATCATCAGCGGCAGCAGGTACGGGCCGATCGTGCAGATCACGCCGACGCGCAGTGCACCGGCGAGCGGATCGCGGCCCTTCGAGGCGATCTCGCGCAGCGTCGCGGTCTCGTCGAGCACGCGCTGCGCCTGCTCGACGACCTGCAGGCCGACCGGCGTCACGCTCACTTCCGCGCCGCCGCGCTCGAACAGCGCGACGCCGAGCTCGTCCTCGAGCTTGCGGATCGCGACCGACAGCGTCGGCTGGCTGACGTGACAGGCTTCCGCGGCCCGTCCGAAGTGGCGCTCCCGCGCGACCGCGACGATGTACTTGAGCTCGGTGAGCGTCATGCGGCCGATTCTAGCAGCCGCCTCCGCAGCGCCCGTCGCGGGCTCGCGATGTGCAATCATGCTGCCGGTTGAACGCCTCACTTCCGGAGTGCCGATGGCCCGTCTCCCCTACATCCCCAGCGACATCGTCGAGCCGCGCGAGATCGTCGACGCCGTGCGCGCACGCCGCGGCGGGACCCTGCTCAACCTCGATCGCATGCTGCTGCACAGCCCGCCGGTGGCGATGGGCTGGAACCGGATGATGGGCGCCGTCCGCGGCGATCTGGCGCTCTCGCCGAAGCTCAAGGAGCTCGCGATGTGCGTGGTCGCGGTGCTCAACGGCGCCGAGTACGAATGGGGCCACCACGCGCCGCTCTTCGTGCAGGCCGGCGGCAGCGAGGCGCAGCTCGCCGCGATGCGCGAGCCGCTCGCCGCCTCGCGCGACGCGACCCTGTTCGATGCGGCCGAGCGCGCCGCGCTGGCGCTGACCTTCGAGATGACCCGCACCGTGCAGGTCGCCGACGCGACCTTCGCTGCGGTGCGCGCGGCGCTGCCCGACGACCGCCAGGCCTTCGAGCTGGTCACGGTCATCGCGGCCTACAACATGGTCTCGCGCGTGCTGGTGGCGCTCGGCGTCGAGCCCGAGGCGCACTGAACGGCACCGCCCCGCGAACGGGGCGGTCCGCCGCGGCTACACGTGCTTGTATCGCGCGTGGATCGCGAGCACGTCCGGCAGCGCGCGATGCAGCGCGGCGACGACGTCCGGATCGAAGTGGCTGCCGGTGTCGGCATCGATCGTGGCCAGCGCCCGCTCGACGCTCCACGCTTCCTTGTACGGACGCCGCGATGTCAGGGCGTCGAACACGTCGGCGACCGCGACGATGCGGGCCGACAGCGGGATCGCGTCGGCGGCGGTCCCGTTCGGATAGCCCGTCCCGTCCCAGCGCTCGTGGTGCGCCTCGGCGATCTCGATGCCGATCCGGAACAGGCTGCGGCCCCGCTGCTGCATCTGGGCCTCGCAGCGGCGCAGCACCTCGGCCCCGATCGTCGGATGTCGGGACATGTCGGCGCGCTCGGCGTCGGTGAGCCGGCCCGGCTTGAGCAGGATCGCATCCGGCACGCCCACCTTGCCGATGTCGTGCATCGGCGCGAAGCGCCGCAGGTCCTCGACGAAACGCACGTCGATGCGACCCGCGTGCGGTCCCGAGCGGCCGAGTTCGGTGGCGATCAGCGCCGAGTACTGGCTCATCCGCAGCAGATGATCGCCGGTCTCGGGATCACGGCTCTCGGCCAGCTTGGCGAGCCCTTCGACGGCAGCGACCACCAGGGCCTCGGTCGAGAGCGTGCGCTCGAGCTGGCCCTGGACGTGGCTGGCCACGCTGCGCAGCAGCGCCGCCGAGGGCTCGGGGTAGGCGCCGGGCTCACGGGCGGCGAACATCAGCAGCGCGGCGTCGGCGGCACCGAGCCGCAGCTCGAGCGTCAGCAGCGAGCCGAAGCCTGCGCGCCGTCCTCGCGCCTCGAGTTCGGCCCGTGCGTCCTGCACCGCGCCCTGCACGCCGAGCAGCGTGCCGTCGGCGAGGTCCGCGGGGGCGCTGCCCGCGCTGCGCAGCATCACCCAGCCGCGCGGGTCCTCGTCGCCGGCGAAGGCCACCGCCACGAAGTCGAGCGGCACCTGATCGGCGAGCCCCGCGTGCAGCGTGTCGAGCAGTTCCGCCGTGGTCAGGCCGCCGGTGCTGCGCTCGGACAGGGCGAACAGCAGCTCCATGCGCCGCGACAGCCGGTTGAGCGCGATGCCGATGGCCGCGATCTCGTGGCCGCCGGCGACCGGCGCCTGGCTGCCGAGGTCGCCGGCGATCACGCGGCGGGCGAGCCCCTCGGCGCTCGCCAACGGCCGCAGCACATGGCGGCGCACCAGCACGTACACGCCCCAGCCGAACAGCGCGCTCAGCACGACGCCGGCAACCTGCGCGCGGATCACGAAGTCGAGCTTGCGCTGCATCATGTCCTTGAACGCGAGGCTCAACGCGCGGCTCGACTCCAGCAGGTACCCGTCGTCGCGGGCGAGGGTCCGCGCCGCCGCGACGATCGCCTCGGGCGACGCGTCGGGCAGCGTGCCGGGAAACACGCCGGCCCGCACGGGCTGCCAGACGGCCGCGGTCGCCTGGAGCTGAGCGAGCGACGGCGCGTCCCAGCTGCAGCTGACCGGATCGTCCAGGCCGGTCAGGTCGGGCGAGAGCTCGCGCGTGACGAAGCTCTGCACGATCCGGTCGTACTGCGCGACCTGCAGCGCGAGCTTCTCCCGATACCTCGCCAGCTCGGCCGGTGCCACGGCGGCCCCATCGTCGCGGGCGATCTGGCGTGCGTCCAGCCCCATGCCGTGCGACAGCTCGCGCATCTGGCCCGCGAGGTTCAGGATCGCGTAGTCGTGCACCCGGAAGACGAGGTTGTGCCGCGTGAACAGGGCGATGCCGATCGCGAGCGCGAGCAGCGCGACCAGTGCGAGGACCAGGGCGCCCCGGACGCTGCCCGGATCGAACGGGCCGGACGCCCGACTCGGCCCCGCGGCGTCGCCCACGGGCATTCCGGCCGCTGCGACAGGCGCCAGACCCAGCTCGGCGTTCGAGGGGTCGGGGGCGGCGAGGCGGGCGGGAAAGCGGGCGGGAGGGGGCATCGGGTCGTGAAGGCCGAAAGCGCGTTCCTCACGATATCGGCGGCACGGACGCATCGCCGCGCCCGCTCCGCCGGACGGCCCGCACGGACCGCCAGCCTGCCCCGCCGGCGCGCGGCCCGGCCGATCGCGGCCGCTCGGGCCTCGACCGCTCAGGCCTTGAGGAACTCCTCGCGCCCGGCCAGCCAGCGGGCCAGGTGCGCATCCACCGCGCCGACCGGTCCGGCGAGCATCGCCGCCGCCTCGTCGCGGGCGGCCTCCACCAGCGCCGCGTCGCGCTCGAGGTCGGCGAAGCGCAGCAGCGACAGCCCGGACTGGCGTGCGCCGAGGAATTCGCCCGGTCCGCGCAGCTGCAGGTCGCGTCGGGCGATCTCGAAGCCGTCCGTGGTCTCGTACATCGTGCGCAGCCGCTCGCGCGCGTTGGCCGACAGCGGCGGGCGGTAGAGCAGCACGCAGACGCTCTCGGCGGTGCCGCGCCCGACCCGGCCGCGCAGCTGGTGGAGCTGCGCGAGGCCAAAGCGCTCGGCATGCTCGATGACCATCAGCGACGCATTCGGCACGTCGACGCCGACTTCGATCACCGTCGTCGACACCAGCAGGTCGACCTCGCCGCGCGAGAACGCGTCCATGGTCGCGGCCTTCTCGCCGCTCGGCTGGCGGCCGTGCACCAGCCCCACGCGCAGGCCCTCGAGCTCGACCGACAGGGCCGCATGCGTGTCGATCGCCGTCTGCAGCTCGAGCGCCTCGGACTCCTCGATCAGCGGGCAGACCCAGTAGGCCTGGCGGCCCTGGGCGACCGCGGCGCGCACCCGCGAGACGACCTCGTCGCGCCGCCCCTCGGACACCAGCTTGGTGACGATCGGCGTGCGGCCGGGCGGCAGCTCGTCGATCACCGACACGTCGAGGTCGGCGTAGTAGGTCATCGCGAGCGTGCGAGGGATCGGCGTCGCGCTCATCATCAGCTGGTGCGGCAGCGCGTCGCCGCGACCGGCGCGCAGCGCGAGGCGCTGCGCCACGCCGAAGCGGTGCTGCTCGTCGACGATCGCCAGGCCCAGCGTCGGCAGCTCGACCGACTCCTCGACGAGCGCGTGCGTGCCGACCAGCAGGTCGACCTCGCCGGCTGCGGCCGCGGCACGGACCTTCTTCTTCGCCGAGGGCGCGAGCGAGCCCGACAGCCACGCGACGCGCACGCCCAGCGGCGCGAGCCACGGTCCGAGCTTGCGGTAGTGCTGCTCGGCGAGGATCTCGGTGGGCGCCATCAGCGCCGCCTGCCGCCCGCTGCCGATCGCCTGCAGCGCGGCCAGCGCGGCGATCACGGTCTTGCCGCTGCCGACGTCGCCCTGCAGCAGGCGGTTCATCGGCTCGCCGCCGAGCAGATCGCGCGAGACCTCCGCCCAGGCGCGGCGCTGCGCGCCGGTGAGCGCGAACGGCAACGTGGCCAGCAGGCGTGCCGGAGCGGCCTCGTCGGGCAGCGGCACCGCGCGCTGGCGGGCCCGTGCTGCGCGGGCGCGCTTCAGGGAGAGCTGCTGCGCGAGCAGCTCCTCGAACACCAGCCGGCGCCAGGCCGGATGGCTGCGGTCCTCGAAGGCCGAGAGCGGCGCGTCCGGCGGCGGCTGGTGCAGCAGCCTGAGCGACGCCATCAGCGGCGGCAGGCCGAGGCGCTCCGCGGTGCCCGGGCGCAGCGTGTCGGGCCAGTCGGCTCCGGCCAGCGCCTCGAGGATCGTGCGGCGCAGCTCGGCCTGGCCGATGCCCGCGACGGTCGGATAGACCGGCGTCAGGCGCTGCGGCAGACGCTCGGCGGGCCCGCTCAGCCGGTAGCGGGGATGCACCATCTCCAGGCCGAAGAGGCCGCCGCGCACGTCGCCGTGCGCGCGCACGCGTCGGCCCGGCTGCAGCTGCGCGACCTGCGACGGATAGAAGTGCAGGAAGCGCAGCGCGATGCGCCCGGTGCCGTCGTCGAGCTCGACCTGCAGCATCTTGCGGGGACGGCCGACGACCTCGGCCTTGACCACCTCGCCGCCGACCTGCACGGTCTCGCCGGCGCGGACCGCGTCGATCGGGACGACGCGCGTCTCGTCCTCGTAGCGCAGCGGCAGGTGCAGCAGCAGGTCCGCGTCGCTGCGGATGCCGAGCTTCGCGAAGCGGCCGAGATCGCTCGCCGGCTGGCGGGCCGTCACCGCTGCGGCAGCCTCAGGACAGCACCATCACGGCCTCGACCTCGAACTGCGCGCCGCGCGGCAGGCTCGCGATGCCGACGGTCGAGCGGGCCGGGAAGGGCTGCACGAAGTGCTGCTGCATGATCTCGTTGACCTTCGGGAAGTGCGCGAGGTCGGTGAGGAAGAGCGTCAGCTTGACCACGTCCGAGAGCGAGCCGCCGGCGGCCTCGGCGACGGCCTTCAGGTTGCGGAAGGCCCGGTCGACCTGGGCGTCGAAGCCCTCGACGAGCTGTCCGCTCGCCGGATCGAGCGCGATCTGTCCGGACAGGTAGACGACGTCGCCGACCCGCACGGCCTGCGAATAGGGGCCGATCGCGGCGGGCGCGCCGGACGTCGAGACGATGGTCTTGCTCATGGGCGCAGGCTCCGGAATGGGATCCGGCGATGGTAGCCGAAGCCGCGGGCCGCCCTGCCCCGCCCTCAGCGTGCGACCGTCGTGCGCTCGGTATTGAGACCGTCCGACAGCGCGATCTCGAACGTGCCGCCGGCCGGCAGGCCAGCCGTGCGCAGCGCCACCCC
>JAIYAG010000257.1 GCA_027489195.1 Burkholderiales bacterium
ATGGGCGGCGCGGCGCTGGCCATCGGCGCGGTGTCGGTGCTGCCGCTGCCGCCCTACCCGGCCTTCTGCTGGGTGCTCGCGCTCTGTCTCGCGGTGTCGCTGGGGGTGTTCCGGAGCGCGCCGGGCACGGCGTGACCGCGGCGGCCGTCTGCCCGGGGCCGGCGGACCCGCAGGTCCGCAGGGGCCGCCTTCAGCCCGGTGCGCGCTGGTCGAAGATCAGGCAGGTGGTGGTGGCATGCGCGTAGAGCTTGCCGTCCGGGCCGACGAGGCGACCCTCCGCCGTCGCGACCTGACGCCCGGTGTGGATCACCTTGCCCTCGGCCCGCACCATCGGGACGGCGTCGGTGAGCGGCCGCACCATGTTCACCTTCAGCTCCAGCGTGGTGTAGCCCTTGCCCGCCGGCAGCCCGGCATGGACGGCACAGCCGACGGCGGTGTCGAGCAGGGTGGCGAACCAGCCGCCGTGCACCGTGCCCAGCGGGTTGTAGTGCCGTCGCTGGGGGCGACCCTGGAACACCGCCTCGCCCAGCGCAATGCGGATCGGCACGAAGTCGAGCGTCTCGCCCATCGGGGGCGGCGGGAGTTCGCCGGCGAAGATCGCCTCGAAGACCTGCAGGCCCGTGCGGCCCGCGAGCTGGGCCGGCGACGCCGTGCCGGGATCGGCGAGGCGGGCGCGCACCCTCGCCTCGTCCGCCTGCCACTGTTCGATCACCGCTTCGATGCTCATGGGGCTGTGCTCCTGCCTGGATAAGTTGTATATGCAACCTTTTATTCGGTACTGTATCAGACGGGGACGACGGTCGAGCCCCGCGCTCGCGTGAGGCCGGCGCGGCGCCGACCCTCGTCGCGACCCGCCCTCGGGGGTTCGCGGTTACGCTGGCACCGTCGTCGGCCATCGCGACGATCGCCCCCGAGGACCGACCCATGACCGCCGACCTGCTCATCCGCAACGCCCGCCCCCTGGGCGGCCCCGCGACCGACCTGCTGATCCGCGGCGGCCGCATCGTCGAGCGCGCCCCCGGCCTGTCGGCGCCGGGCGTGACGGTCGAGGACGCCGGCGGCAAGCTCGTGCTGCCGGGCCTCGTCGAGGCGCACACGCACCTCGACAAGACGCTGCTCGGCATGGGCTGGCATCCGCACGGCGCGGGGCCGCGGATCATCGACAAGATCGACCACGAGCGCGCGCTCAAGGGCCCGCTGGACATCGACCCCGCGCGCCAGTCGGCGCGGCAGGTGCTGCAGTCGGTGGGCTTCGGCACGACCCACATCCGCACCCACCTCGACATCGACACCGACTACGGGCTGTGGGCGGTCGAGGGCATCGCCGCCACGCGCGAGCGCCTGCGCCCGATCGTCGACATCGAGACGGTCGCCTTCCCGCAGTCGGGGCTGCTGCGCCGGCCGGGCACGCTCGAGCTGATGGACCGCGCGCTCGCGATGGGCGTGGAGGTGGTGGGCGGGCTCGACCCGTGCGCGATCGATCGCGACCCGAAGGGCCATCTGGATGCGGTGTTCGCGCTGTCGCAGAAACACGGCAGGCCGATCGACATCCACCTCCACGAGACCGGCGAGATGGGCGCGTTCTCGCTCGAGCTGATCTTCGAGCGCATCCGCGCGCTGGGGCTGCATGGGCAGGTCACGGTCAGCCATGCGTTCTGCCTCGGTGCGCCGGACCGCGACCTGGTCGATCCGCTGATCGCGCAGCTCGCCGAGCTCGACGTCGCGATCATGACGACCGGTCCGGCGAGCCGCCCCGCGCCGCCGGTGGCGCGCCTGCTCGCCGCGGGCATCCGCGTGTGCTCCGGCTCGGACGGCATCCGCGACACCTGGAGCCCGTACGGCAACGGCGACATGCTCGAGCGCGCGATGTTCGTCGGGCTGCGCAACAACTTCCGGCGCGACGAGGACGTGGCACTCGCGTTCCACACCTGCACGCGCGGCGGCGCCGACGTGATGCGCATCGACGGCTATGGCCTGGAGCCGGGATGCGCGGCCGACCTGGTGATCGTGCCCGGCGAGACGGTGACGGACGCGGTGGTCTCGAGGCCGATGGATCGGGTGGTGGTCAAGCGCGGCGCGGTGGTCGCGCGAGGCGGCACGTGCACGCGGCTCGTGGCATGACCGGCGTGCGCGCCATCGTTTGACGCCCGCGCCGCGCCCGTCTACGGTGGCCGCCTCCCGCCTCCCGGACACCGCCTCCCGGACACCGCCATGACCGACGCCGCCCGCGCCCCGACCGACACTCAGCTGCGCGACCTGTACGACTACTTCGCCGGCATCGCCGTCGAGAACTACAACCGGCACGGCGCGGTCGGCCCCTCGCTGTTCGCGGTGCGCCTGGGCGGCGAGACGCTGCTCGAGTCGGTGGTCGAGATGGAGGACCTGATGCGCGCGCTCCAGGAGTCGGACGCGATGCGCGCGAAGTTCGCGCCGGTGGTGCAGGCGCTGCTCGACGAGGGCGGGGTCATCCGCGAGGACTTCCGCCGCAAGGGGCTGCCGCTGCCGGACCTCGCGGTCCACATCGTCGAAAGCCTCGTGGCGGCCGGGGCGGGCGGTGAGGCGCACGAGGTGGTGACGATCGGTCTGCACAGTGCAGCGGGCACGGTGCTCGGGCACTGCCTCATCGAGGGCGACGCCCCGCGGCAGGCCCGTCCCGGCACGCTCGATCCGGTCGCGGGACGGCGCGGCGCGGCGAGCCTGTTTCCCGACACCGGGCCGGCCACCGGGCTGCACTGACCGCGGGCCGCGGCGCCGCCTTCGGGCGGCCTGTGCGGTCGGGCCGCCCGGCGGCCCGCGCGGCCGGTCCGCCCGGGGGGACTACACTCCCGGCCACCCTGGCCTTCGGCCCGGGGCCCGACCGACCCGACCGACCCCGCCCGACACGACCCATGGCCGACCAGTTCACCACCGTCAACGAAGCCATCCGGGACCACCTGAGGGCACGCTACCCGCTGATCGAGCTGTCGAGCACCGACGGGCTGAGGCTGCCGCTGGGCAAGGTCGGCGGCCGCCGCATCTGGCTGCGCCTGGGGCTGCGCGGCGGCGAGCGAGCCTATCTGCGGGCGATCGTGGCGGTCCGGGCGACCGACGCCGATCCGCTGCCCGCGTGGCTGTCCGGGCTGGCCGACGCCGCGGGACGGATGGCGCCGCTGCCGCTGCGCGAACAGCTCGACCCGGTGGTCCGCGAGCTGCCGGACTTCGACCAGTTCCAGCTGGTGGCGCCGTCCCGCGCCACCGAGGACAAGGCCTGGCACTGGGGGCCCGTGGTGCACACCTTCAAGCGCGATCCGCCGTCGATGCGGGCGGCCAGCCGCTGCACGGCCGCGCTGCTCGAGGCGATCCGGCCGCTGGTGGTGGCCCATGTCCCGGGTGCGGCCAGCGTGCTGGACGCCGCCGACGCGCCGGGCTGAGCGGCCCGCGCGTTGCGCGGGGGCGACCCGCGCCTGCGGATCGGATCGAAACCGACAACCGGCGCGAGGCGCCCTGAGACAATGCCCGCTTCGCCGGCGCGCCCCGACACCCGGCCCCCTCCCGGACCCGCATGCCCGACATCGCCACCGCCCTCAAGGCCGAGATCCAGCGCATCGCCCGCAAGGAGATCCGCGTCCAGACCGAGGCGATCCGCAAGGCCTCGACGCAGCATCGGCGCGAGATCGCGGCGCTCAAGCGCCAGGTGAAGGCGCTCGAGCAGGCGAACGCGGCACTGCGCCGTGCGCCCCGGGCCCGGGCCGCGGCCCACGACGCGCCGGCGCCCGACGCCCCCGCGGTGCGCTGGTCGGCCAAGCGCTTCCAGGCGAACCGTCTGCGCCTGGGCCTGTCGGCCGAGGCCCTGGGCCGGCTGCTGGGCGTCAGCGGCCAGTCGGTCTACAACTGGGAGCAGGAGAAGGCGACGCCGCGTGCCGGGCAGCTGCAGGCGATCGCAGCGCTGCGCGCGATGGGCAAGCGCCAGGCGCAGGCGGCGCTGGCCGCGCAGCAGGACTGAACGCGGCCCGCGGGCCGCAGTGGCCGCCTGCCGCGGCCCCCTGCCCTACCTGAACTCGTAGGTGACGGCCACGTGCCCGCTGTCGAGCCCGCGCTCGTTGACGATCGGGCTCGCCGTGATCGCCTTGTCGAACCAGCGGTGGCGCCACTGGAACTGCAGCGCCCAGGGGCCCGAGATCGGCATCGTCGCGGCCAGCCCCGCCATGGCGGTCGTCGAGCCGCCCGGCGCATAGGCGGCATAGCCGCTCGCGGCGGCCTGCGAGGCATCGATGCCGTACAGGTGCTGCACGTAGGCGCTGCTGCGGTACTCCAGGCCGAGCAGCGGATACAGCGTCACCGGCCCGGCCTCGAAGCGTCCGCCCCAGGTGGCCTCGAGCAGCGCGCCGCCCGAGGTGACGTCGTAGGTCGCATACGCGAAGAAGGCGCCGATCGCGGTGCGCTGCAGGGTGCCGACGCCGATCGGCACCGGGTTGCGGCGGTCGCCCACGCCGCGCAGACCGGTGCGGTCGGCGTCGAAGCCCTCGGTGTTCACGCGCGCCACCAGCTCGAGGTGACCGGTACCCAGCGGCAGCGTCTTCACGCCGAAGGTGTCCACCCGCGCGAAGAAGCGGCCGTAGTCGCCGTAGACATAGGGCAGCACCATCACCGAGCCGCCGACCTCCTTGACCATGCCGCGCTTGAGGTAGACGCCCAGGCCCAGTTCGCCGGTGAAGCGGTTCTCGAAGGCGGCCTGCGCGCGCGCATCGGGGGCGGCCAGCGTGCAGACGAGGCCGAGGGCGGCGCACGACAGCGCGCGGGTGCCAGGGGAACGGGGGGTCATCGCGAGGGATCCGGAGGGCGTCGGGTTCCGCGACTCTACCCGTCCCGGACCCGGATCGGCCCGGGCGCACGTACGATCGCGGCACGACACGCCCACCCTCCCCGACACCGCCGATGACCCACCCGTCCCCCTTCGCCCCGCTGCAGACCGTGCGCGCCGGCGTGCTCGACGTCGCCTTCCATGCCGCAGGCCCCCGGGACGGCCCGCCGGTGCTGCTGATGCACGGCTTCCCGTACGACGTCCACGCCTACGCCGAGGTCGCGCCGCGCCTGGCCGCGGCGGGCTGCCACGTCGTGGTGCCCTACCTGCGCGGCTTCGGCCCGACGCGCTTCGTCGACGACGCGGTGCCGCGCTCCGGCGAGCAGGCCGCGCTCGGCGCCGACCTGCTCGCGCTGATGGATGCGCTGGCGATCCCGCGCGCGGTGCTCGCCGGCTACGACTGGGGCGGGCGCGCCGCCTGCGTGGTCGCCGCCCTCTGGCCCGAGCGCTGCACGGGCCTGGTCTCGTTCAACAGCTACAACATCCAGGACATCGCACGGGCGATGGTGCCCGACACGCCGCAGAACGAGCGCAGCCTCTGGTACCAGTACTACTTCCATTCGGAGCGCGGCCGCGCCGGCCTCGCGCGCGACCGGCGCGCGGTGTGCCGGCTGCTGTGGGAGACCTGGTCGCCGACCTGGCGCTTCGACGACGCCACCTTCGAGCGCAGCGCCGCGGCCTTCGACAACCCCGACTTCGTCGACGTGGTGATCCACTCGTACCGCCACCGCTTCGGCCTGGTGCCGGGCGATCCGGCGGTGGCGGACATCGAGCGCCGCCTCGCCGCGCAGCCGCCGATCACGGTGCCGGTGCTGACCTTCGACGGCGCCGACGACGGCGTGCGCCCACCCGCCAGCGCCGCGCAGCATGGCCACCGCTTCAGCGGGCCCCGCACCCATGTGGTGGTGCCGGGCGTGGGGCACAACATGCCGCAGGAGGTGCCGGAGGTGTTCGCCGATGCGGTGCTGTCGATGGTGGCCGGGGCGCGCTGAGCGACGCGGCGCGCTGACCGCGGCCGGCCCCGCGCCCGCCGCGCTCAGGCCGGCTTCCAGCCTTCCGGAACGCGCGCCCGCTCGATCTTCGCGACGTCGCAGTTCGCGTCCGCGATGCCCGAGAAGTCGATGCCGCCGTAGCCGCCGGCGCGCGCCAGGCTGAACGACTCGAACACCGCAGCCGCCACCGGCATCGGCACGCGCGCGGCATGCGCCGCACTCAGCACCAGCGCGAGGTCCTTGTGCGCCAGGTCGATGGTGAAGCCGGGCGTGGTGTCGCCGGCCAGCACCTTGCTCGGGAAGTTCATCCGGAGCTGGCCGTTGTTGGCCGACGTGCCGAGCAGCACCGCGAGCGTGCGGGTGATGTCGAGCCCGAAGCGCTGCGAGAGCGCGAGCGCCTCGGCATTGACCTGCGTGAGCGTGACCGCGACGAAGTTGTTGACCAGCTTCGTGCGGCCGCCGGTGCCCACGCCGCCGCAGTGGTGCACGGTCGTGCCCATCGCGTCGAGCAGCGGCCGCACGCGGGCGAGGTCGGCGTCGCTCGCGCCGACCATGAACAGCGACTCGCCGCGGTCGGCGTGCTCGGCGAGGCGCCCCACCGGCGCGTCGACGAC
The DNA here is from genome assembly GCA_027489195.1 of Burkholderiales bacterium. Classification (GTDB taxonomy): domain Bacteria; phylum Pseudomonadota; class Gammaproteobacteria; order Burkholderiales; family Burkholderiaceae_E; genus UBA4615. Next base: position 6,447 of record JAIYAG010000257.1, read on the forward strand.
CGACAGCCCGCGCGCGAGCGCGGCGGCCTGCAGCCGGTCGGTGGCCAGCGGATCGATCGTGCTCATGTCCATCAGCAGGCTGCCGCGCGCGGCGTTCGCGAAGACGCCGTCGGGGCCCAGCGCCACCTGCTCGACCTCGACCGCGGTCGGCAGCATGGTGATCACGAGCGTGCAGTCGCGGGCGATCTGGGCGACGCTGGTACCCGCCTTCGCGCCGAGCCCGACGAGCTCGCCGACCGGGCGCGGGTCGATGTCGAGCACCGTCAGCGCGAAGCCCTTGGCGAGCAGGTTGGCCGCCATCGCGCGCCCCATGCGGCCCAGCCCGATGAATCCGATCGTGTCCATGTGGTTCATGTTGTCTCCATGCCGCCGGGTGCCGGCGGTCTCGTCGAGCCGGCAAGGGTAGTCGGAACCGCGGCGCACCGCGACCCGGCGTCCCGATTCGACAGGGCCGTGCGCCGCGTCCTACCATCGGCCCGGGCGCCCTGCCGCGGGGCCGACCCGTGGCACCGATACGGAGACCCCCCATGACGACGACCCAGGCGGCGGCTGCGCCCTGGCAGGAACGCATCTTCACGCTGCTCAAGGAGGCCGGCGTGCGGCAGGTGGCCTACGTGCCCGACGCCGGCCATGCCCACGTGATCCGCCGCGTGCAGGCCGACCCGGACATGCGCGGCATCGTGCTCACCACCGAGGAGGAGGGCGTGGCGCTCGCCGCGGGCGCCTGGCTCGGCGGCGAACGCGCGGTGCTGCTGATGCAGAGCAGCGGCGTGGGCAACTGCGTGAACATGCTGTCGCTGCTGCAGAGCGGCGACTTCCCGTTCGTCACGCTCGTGACGATGCGCGGCGAGTACGCCGAGTTCAACCCGTGGCAATGCCCGATGGGCCGGGCCACCCAGGGCGCGCTCGAGCTGATGGGCCTGGCGGTGCACCGCGCGAGCACCGCCGAGGAGGTCGAGGACGTGGTGGGCGCGGCGCTCGACGCGGCGTTCCGCGGCGGCCAGCGGGTCGCGGTGCTGCTGTCTCAGCGGCTGATCGGACGCAAGCAGTGGGTGGCCAAATGACGGAGCGCGGCATGGACACGAACAGGGACACGAACAGGGACGCAGGCCGGGGCGCCGCGGGCATCGATCGGCGCGCATTCGTCGCACGCCTGCTGCGGGCCTGCCCCGAGGCGCTGGTGGTCACCGGCCTGGGCTCGCCGAGCTACGACGCGTTCGCCGCGGGCGACCGCGACCGCACGTTCTACCTGTGGGGCGCGATGGGCGGCGCCACGCCGCTGGCGCTGGGCCTGGCGCTCGCGCAGCCGACGCGCCCGGTGCTGGTGGTGACCGGCGACGGCGAGGCGCTGATGGGGATGGGCGGGCTCGCGACCGTGGCCGCGCAGCAGCCGGCCAACCTGACGATCGTGGTGCTCGACAACGGGCACTTCGGCGAGACCGGCATGCAGCGCAGCCACACCAGCCTGGGCACGCGCCTGGCCGACGTGGCGCGCGCCTGCGGCATCGCGCGCGCCGACGAGATCCGCTCGATCGACGAGGTCGACGCGCTGGCCGGCCGGATCGCGGCCCGCGAGGGCCCGGCGTTCGCGCAGGTGTTCATCGCGAGCGAGGAGGTGCCGCGGGCGCTGCCGCCGCGCGACGGCGCGTACCTGAAGACCCGCTTCAGGCAGGCCCTGGGGCTCGGACCGATCTGAGGCGTCCGACCCTGCCGTGGACTCGGGCCGGTTAAAGGCGCAGGATCGGCCTCCGATCCGCACCCACCCCAGGCACCATGTCCCAGGCACCCTATTACGACCCCGGCTCGGCCCGGGTCTACTTCTGGGTCAGCGTCGACGGCGTGGCCGTGAGCGCGTCGATCGACAAGGCGACGCTGCACTACCGGTACCACCCCACCAGCGGCACCGACGACCCGCTGTCGACCTACACCTCGAATGCCACCGTGATCGACGAGGCCGTGCGCACGCGGCTGGCGGCGGGCGCGCGCGAGCCGGTGATGCTGCGCGACCCGGACATCTCCGCGCGCCGCTAGGGCACGGTCCCTCTCGGCGCGGTACCCGCCCGCGCGCGCGGACTCAGCCTCGGTCGAGGGGGCTGAGCACGCCGTCGTCGAGGTGCTCGAGCATCCGCGTCAGCGTGGCCGCGCTGCGCGCGTCCTGGGCCCCGGCGCGGGCATCCTCGAGCACGCCGCGGATGTCCTCGGCGCCCACGAGCTCCATGTCCCAGGTCGGGAACAGCCGCTCGCGGACCTCCTCGGTCTCGCTCAGCGTGACGACCGAGTCGTGGCGCCCGTCGCCGCGGATCATGCCCATCAGCGTCTCGACCGCGTCGCGCGGGCCCTCGAGCCACTGGAAGAAGAGGCCGCCGCCGAAGACCAGCAGCCCGGTGATGCGCAGCCGGGGGTTGCGCTCGTGCGCGGCGGCGAGGATACGCTCGATGGCCGCGTCGTCGACGTCGGCCGCCGCGCGGCTGCAGTAGGTGGTCTGGAAGAGCAGGCTCGGCACGTCGTCGTCGCCGGCATCCTGCGGGTCCTGCGGTTGGTCGGTGGCGCTCATGGGCGGGTCGCTCCTGCTGATGCCACGCAGTCCGTCCGCGCGATGCATCCGCCCACGATACCGCATGCGCGCCGGTTCGGGGCTCACCCGGCCGGCCCACGGCCGGCCGCTCAGGCGCGGGCCGCGTCCTGGACCTGGAACACCGACACCCGAGCCGAGAGGTCGCGCGCGGTCTCGTCGAGGACGCGGGACATCTGCTCGAGCTCGCCGATCATCGAGCCGGTCTCGGCGTTGGAGCGCTCGAGCGCGGCCATGTTGGCGTCGGCCTCGCCGATCCGGTCGAGCTGCTGGACCAGGGCGGCCGAGATGCTGGCAACGCTCGCGCTGACGTCGTCGACGTCGCCGAGGATGCTGTCCATCTTGGTGCCCACCTGCTCGATGCGGTCGACGTTGCTGGTCACCTGCGCGACCGACGAGTCGATCAGCTTGCGGATCTCGGCCGACGAGCCGGTGGTGCGGGTCGCCAGGCTGCGCACCTCGGCGGCCACGACCGCGAAGCCACGACCCTGCTCGCCGGCGCGCGCGGCCTCGACCGCGGCGTTCAGCGCGAGGATGTTGGTCTGGAAGGCGATGCCGTCGATCACGCCGATGATCTCGGCGATCTGGCGCGCCTGGTCGGCGAGCTGGCGCATGCCCTGGCGCACCGCATCGACCTCGCGCTTGCCGTCGCTCGCACGCTCGGACGCCTCGCGGGCGCGGGCGTCGACCTGGCGCGCGCCGGCCGCGCTGGACTCGACCATCGCCCGGATCTCCCCCATCGCCGACACCGAGCCCTGCAGCCGCACCGACAGCTCGGCACTGCTGGAAGACAGGCGCTGGCTGCCGGCGACGATGTCGCGCGCCGACACGTCGATGCGTGCCGCCGCGCCGCGGATGCTGCGCACCACCTCGCCGATGCGCTCGCTGATGCCGCGCAGCGCCGTCATCACCATGCCGGCCTCGTGGCGAACCCCCGAGACCGGACGCACCCGCAGATCGCCGTCGGCGATCGCCTGGCCGGCGTCGACCGCATCGCTCAGCGGCCGCGTGATCGAGCGTGCGATCAGCAGGCTCGCGAGGCCCGCGACGACCAGCGACATGCCGACCAGCGCCGCGATCGCGACCAGCGCCGAGCGCGTCGCGTGAGCGACCTTCGCCTTGCCTTCCTGCAGTGCGGCGAGCTGGCCGGCGCGGTACGACTCGACCGCGGTCATCATCCCGTTGAGCCGGGGCTGGATCGACTCGCGCAGCGTGCGCGTGGCCGCCTCGGCGTTCTGCGCGCGCAGCGCCCGCGTGAACTTCACCAGCGAGACCAGCACGCCCGAGCCGTGCCCGGCGAAGTCCTCCGCGGTCTTCGCGCCGAGCTCGCCGTCGTCCTTGAACGCGTCCTGCAGCTGCTGGACCTTCGAGCCGACCTGCTCGCGGCCCTTGTCGATGCGGGCGATCAGCGGCGCCATCTCCTCGACCGGCGCACCGATCGCGTCGCGCGCGGCGATGTTCAGGCCGTTGAGGTCGTCGAGCACCGACTGCATCAGCTCGAGCCGCGGCAGCCGCGTGTCGAGCACGTCGACGAACTCGCGCGAGACCGACTGCAGCCGCGCGGCGCTGAAGGCGCCGAGGCCGAGCATCAGCACGCCCATCAGTCCGAACGCGAGGCCGAGTCGCGTGCCGATCCTGGCGAGGCGGGGCGCTTTCGCGCGGTCGACGCTGTCGTTCATGGGTTCACCGGGTCGAGACACGGGTACGTGCCAGCAGGGTTTCGAGTTCGGCCACGGGCGCGTCGTACTTCGCGACGCTCCGCACCACCACCCGCTCGTCGAGCAGGTACCACATCGAGCTGTGCGCCAGACCCTCCGGCACGCCGCGGCGCACGCCGACGCGGAAGGTCTCTGCCATCGCCTCGATCGCGACCGGATCGCCGGTGACGCCGAGGATGGCCGGAGAGAAGTTCGCCAGGTACTTCGCGAGCTGCGCGGGCGTGTCGGCCAGCGGGTCGAGCGACACGAACACCACCTGCACGCGGCTCGCGGCGCCGCGGGCGAGCAGCTCGCTCGCGGTCTGCAGCGACATCGGGCAGGTGCTCGAGCACTGGGTGAATCCGAAGGTCAGCAGCGACGGCCGCCCGGCCAGGCGCTGCAGCTCGAAGCGCCGCCCGGCATGGTCGACGAGCCCGGTGCGCAGCGCGCCGGCGTCGCCGGCAGACGCGGCCGGAGCGCTCGGATGGGGGCCGGCGTGAGCCCGTACCGCACGGTTCAGGCCGACCATCCCGAGTGCACCCGCGGCGACCAGCCCCGCGAGCACGCCGCGGCGGCGATCACTGCGAACGTGATGCACTCTTGACTCCACCGAGTCCCTCCTTCAGTCCGATCACATAGGCGACGACGGCATCGATCTCCTCGGTGCTCAACTGGAAGCCCCAGTTGGGCATGATCGGCGAGCGGCCCACGCCCTCGCCGCCCTGGACCACGATCTGCTTGATCTGGGCGTCGCTCAGGCTCGAGCGCCGCAGGTTCGGCGGCGGCGGCTTGACCACCTTCGCGATCGCGGTGTCCCCGTCGGCCTGAGCGCCATGGCAGCGCGCGCAGTTCTTCTGGAACACCCGATCGCCTTCACGGGTCGGCTCGGCCTGAGCGGCGGCGCAGGTCGTCAGCACGGCGGACAGCAGCAAGGCTCGCATCGTGGATCTGCTCACGTGGAGCACCGGTCACTTCGTGACCGTCAGCAGCAGCTTCATCTCCGGATGGATGGCGCATTCGATCTCGAACTTGCCTTCCTTCGCGAACACCTGCCCCTTGGCCTGGCCCTGGGCGTAGGTGCCGAGGTCGAACGAGCCCGGCTCGGTCAGCGAGAACACGTTGTGCACGAACGGATCCTCGTTCTTGAAGCTGACCTTGTCGCCGACCTTGACCGCCAGCGCGGCCTTGTCGAACGCCTTGTTCTTCTGGGTGACCATGTGCTCGGCGGCGGCGGCCCCGCCGGTGAACGCGAGCAGCAGCAGGCCGGCGAGGGTCGGGAGGGTCGTGTGGGTCTTCATCGGGAATCTCTCGGCGAGGTTCGGGTTCGTCGGATCAGCGGGAGGCAGTGGGGGCGCTGGCGGGTCCGGGCGGCAGCTGCGGCAGGACGATCGCCATCGGCGCACCGGTCAGCGTGTTCATGAAGGCGACCAGGTCGGCCTTTTCTCCCGCCGTGAGGCCCAGCGGCTTCATGTTCGGGCTGAGGTTGGACAGGTCGTCGCCGCCCCGGTCGTAGTGCTCGACCACCTCTTCCAGCGTGCCGTACATGCCGTTGCGCATATAGGGCGCCGTCAGCGCGATCTCGCGCAGCGTCGGCGTCTTGAAGGCGCCCTTGAGCACCTTGACCCGGCGGTGCGCGAAGCGCCCCTCGGCGTCGCCCTCGGCCTTGATGCCGATGTTGTGGAAGCCGTTGTCGGTGAAGTTGAAGCCCTGGTGGCAGGCCGAGCAGTTGCCCTTGCCGTTGAACACCTCGAAGCCACGCTTGGCGGCGTCGCTCACCGCGGTGGCGTCGCCGGCGCGCCAGCGGTCGAAGGGGGCGTTCGACGAGACGACCGTGCGCTCGAAGCTCGCGATCGCGCGGGAGACGGTCTCGGCGGTCACGCCCTGGCCCGGATAGGCCCGCTCGAACATCGCGCGGTAGCCGTCGATCGCGGACAGGCGCTCGAGCATCTGCGGGATCGGCAGCGCCATCTCGTTCGGGTCGCCGATCGGGCCGAGCGCCTGGTCCTCGAGGCTGGCCTTGCGGCCGTCCCACATCTGGATGGTGTTGTAGGCCGAGTTCATGATCGTCGGCGTCGCGCGGCCGAGCCGCTTGGACATGTGGCCGATCGCGGTGGGCTGGCCGTCGCTCCAGCCGAGCGAGGGGTTGTGGCAGGTGGCGCAGCTGATCATTCCGGAGCCGGACAGGCGCGGATCGAAGAACAGCGCGCGGCCGAGCTCGATGCGCGCTTCGTTCGGGACGTTGTCGGCCGGCGCCGGGACGGCGGCGGGCCGCAGCCACGGGTCGGGTTTCGAGGCCTCGGTGGCGACGACCTGGCCGGCGACCAGACTGGCCGCGGCGGCGAGTCCGGCGAGCGCGCCGGCGATGAGCTTGCGGTTCATGACCCTTCCCTTCGAGGCCCGGCGCCCTGACGCGTGCCTTCGGTTCGTGCTGCGACTGACTGCGGCTGCCGGGCGGGACCGCCCCGGCTTCGATGCGATGGCGCGGGATCCGATTGCAGCCCTATGCCTCGTGTTCGGTTTTCGGTCGATCGTGTCGGAACCCTTAAGGCCCGCCGATGACCGGCGGGCTTCGCGGGTCCTGCGGAGGCTGGGGCGCCGACCTTTCGACACAATTCATTGTCGGCATCGGCCGCTAAGGCCAAGCCTCGAAAAGCGGGGGATGCGTGCCGCTGTGGGGGCCGGTCGGAGCAGGCGGGCGACACGGAGGGGACGAACGGCGGGGCACGACGGGCCGAGGGCGGGTCGGGTGCGGCCGGCCGGTATCATCCCGGTGCTCCGCGCCCACCTCCGCCGCACCGATGCCCGCCTCCCCCACCGTCTACCTCGCCGGCCCCGACGTCTTCAGGCCCGACGCCGAGGCCTGCTACGCCCGGATGGAGCGGCTGTGCGCGGCGCTCGGGCTGACGGGCCTGCGTCCCTCGGACGGCGGACCGCCGGCGGGCGCAGGCGGCGCGGCGCTCGCCCAGCGCATCTACGAAGGCAACGTCGCGCTGATCCGCCGCTGCGACGCCGTCGTCGCCAACCTGCAGCCCCACCGCGGCCTGGTCGAGCCGGACAGCGGCACGGTGTTCGAGGTCGGCGTCGCGGTGGCACTGGGCAAGCCGGTGGCCGGCTACCTGCCCCGGCCCGAGCTCAGCTACGCCGAACGCGTGCGCCACCACTTCCCGACCCGCACCGATGCGGGCGGCACCGAGTGGGACGACACCCACGGCCTCTGGATCGAGGGCTTCGGCGAGCCGATGAACCTGATGCTGTCGCGCTCGACGCGGCTGTTCGGATCGTTCGAGCAGGCGATCGGACACCTCGCCACGGTGCTGGGCCGGGCCGCCGCGCCGCTCGCGGCGGGCTGAGCGCCGCGGACCGGCGTCGGGAAATCCCGACACGCCGGCCACCGGTCGTCCGACGCGTGCCGTTCGACCGTGACCGGCCGGAGGCGCCGTACCGCGCGCGGACACTCGGGCTTCCTCTACCGGGGTCGCGCATCGCGGGCTCCGGCCAGACCGCAGGACACCCGAGCCGGTGTCGCCCCAACGAGCACGCTGCAACGATGAAGTTCTTCCGGTCGAGCCGAGGCGAGACCTACGTCGCCCAGCCGCCCGCGGTGATCGACCCGACACCGGGTCGGTCCGCGGCCGCGCAGCCGCGGACCGCGATCAGACCCGCACCGGCGGCCGCCCCGGCGGCCGAGTCGCCTCGGGCGCCGGTCCGGCCGATGCCGTCGGCCTCATCGGGCCCTTCCGGTTCCCCGGCGGCTTCGAGGGCGTCCTCGGCTTCATCCGCTTCGTCGGCTTCGTCGGCTTCGTCGGCTTCCCGCGCTTCACCGGTCTCGCAGGCCGCGGCCGCTCGGCCCGGGTCACCGCCGATGCCGGTCGCACGCAGCGCCGCAGACCCGGCCCCGGGCCGACAGGTTCCAGACGCTGCGCCGCATGCTCGCGCACCCGCCGCAGCACCCGCCGCAGCTCCTGCCGCAACGCCGTCGCCGGTGCCGCCTGCGCCAGCCTCGACGCCCGCGGCGCAGTCCGACGCGGCGCCTTCGCAGGCTGCTGCGGCGCAGGACGGATCCGATCGGTGGGAACGGCGCCCGCCACAGCCCCTGACCATCGCCTCGCACCAGCTGGCGATCGACCTGGCGCGCAGCGGCGACCCGGTGCCGGGCCTCGCACGTCGCTATCCCCATGTGCTGAACCAGCTCTCCGCGGTGTGGGGCGACCTGCCGGTCGCAGCCGAGCTGATCGACGACCTGCTGGTCGACCGGCGCGGCGGGCGCCGCGGCTTTCCGGCCGACGTGCTGGCCGAGCTGCTGACGGTCCGGCGCGTCGCGGTCAAGCGGATGGTGGGCCAGCCCCGCAAGCCGCCCAAGGCAGCCGGCCCGGGCTGACGCGGCTCAGCCTTCGGCGTCCGGCGTGCGGCGCTTGGCCGGCGGCCTGGGCGCCGGCTCCGCCTCGAGGTCGTCGGCCGGCCAGCGCTCCAGGAAGTCCCGCGTCTGCCCCACCGGCGCATCCAGCCAGCGGTCGTAGTCGGCCTCGTGCAGCACCACGACCATCCGCTTCTCGTCGTCGGGCTTGTGGAAGCGCTGCATCAGCGGATGGCCGTCGGCATTGATGGTCAGCATCGTGAACGACAGCAGCTCGCCACCGTCCGGACCCCGCCAGGCGCCCCACAGGCCGGCGATGCCCATCGGCGCGCCGTCACGCCGACGGATCTTCCAGCGTACGGCGCGGCCGGTCTCCCAGTTCGGCTCGTAGATCGCTTCGGCCGGCACGATGCAGCGCCGGCCGTGTCGCCACGCGTCGCGAAAGCTCGGCTTCTCGGCAGCCGTCTCGGAGCGCGCGTTGTAGGTGCGCCGCCCGATCGCGAGATCCTTCGACCAGTAGGGCACCAGGCCGAACAGCCCGGTCACGGTCTCGCGCACGTGGCCCTCGGCCTGCTCGCGCGATGCGCGCACGAAGGGCGCGGCATAGCCGGGCCAGGTCTCCGCGGGCACCGGGTCGCCGCGCATCACGGCGAAGAACAGCTTCATCCGCTCGAGGTCGGTGACCGGGACGTAGTTCGCGCACATGCTGGGTCGCGGCCCGCCGCGTTCAGTCGTAGTACTGGAACTCGAGCAGCATGCAGCCGCCGCGGCTGACGAACGGGCCGTGCAGGACCTGCGGCGGGCGGCATGCGAACGTGTAGGCGTCGAAGCGCTCGCCGCCCTCGCCGCGTGCGTCGCAGCCCACGACGAGATCGCCTTCCACGATGAAGACCTCCTCGTGGAAATCGTGGATCACCGCCTCGGACACACGCGCCCCCGGCTGCCAGCGGGCCAGCCGCGTGCGCGAGCCGGTCTTGCCGACGGGGTCGGTGTTGTCGGCGAGGATCAGCTCGGTGATCAGGCCGTCGGAGCCCGGGACAGGCGTCCAGCCGGCGGTACCGGCGGTGGCCGCATCGAGGGCGATGCGGAAGAATTCGCGGTGGGTCTTCGGGCGGGCGGAGGTCATCGGCCGAGTGTGGCGCAGCGGGGCGTTCGCGGCAAATGCGCTGTCGAAGGCGCCGGGCAGCCGGCGCGCCGAGCGAGCCCCCGCCTCACCGCTCGAGCAGCGTGTACCCCAGTCGCGGCAGGTGCACGACGGTGTCGCCCAGCCGCGGGTCGTGCCGGGCGATCGCCACGTCGTCGACGTCGTAGCCGACGAGCAGACCCTCGACCGGCTCGGTGACGTAGCCGTCGGGCCGCACGGCCACCAGCGTGCCGAGCGGCGGCATGGCGTCGTCGTCGACGGTGGGCCGCGGCGCGTCGGGCACGGCCTGCGCCGCGATCGCGAGCGCCTCGGCCGAGGTCAGGGCCACCGGCGTGCCGTGGCCGATCGCCGCCATCCGGGCCATCCACGCGCGCAGCGCCGGGTAGGGCTCGAGCTCGGCCGAGCAGTCGATGCGGAACGCGGACAGGAACCACAGCGTGTGGAAGACCGCGAAGTCGGCCCTCCCGGGGGCATCGCCGAGCAGCCAGTCGCGACCGTGCGCGCTCAGCCCCGCGACCGCGGGCAGCGCGGCGCGCACGACGCGCAGGTTGCGGCGCGCGACCGCCTG
>JAIYAG010000024.1 GCA_027489195.1 Burkholderiales bacterium
AGGTGTTGCAGCACGAGAAGGAATTGACCCGGGTCAACGAGCGCACCCGATTTGCGCGCGAGCTCCACGACGGCCTGGGAGCACAGCTGATTTCGACGCTCAGAGGCGTGGAACGCGACAAGCTGGATCGCGAGAATCTGATTCTGAGCCTGCAGAGCAGTCTGGACGACTTGCGACTGTTGATGGAAAACGCCGAAGGTTCTTTGCACCTGCTCAGCACCTTGGCGCGCTGGCGCTACAACTGGGACGGACGGCTGACCGCGCTGGGTCTGACACTGCGATGGGAGATCAGCGACTCGATCGAAGGGTGGCAGTTGCCCGCTGACCAGCTGCTGCACCTGATGCGGATATTGCAGGAGGCCGTCGCCAACGTGATTCGACACAGCCGAAGCGCCACTCTGGAGGTGAGCGCCAGTGTGACCGACGGTTCGCTGAGCTTGTTCGTTCAAGACGAGGGCACCGGCTTCGACCTGCCGAGCTCCGCATCGCCCTCCTCATCGCCATCCGGTCACGGCCTGAAGAACATGGCATCGCGAGCCCTGCTGATCGGGGCTGCTCTGGACGTGCGCGGACGCTCGGATGGCCGGGCCGGAACCTGTGTACACCTCACGCTGCCGCTCAGGCAATCAGGCCCCGGTGCATAGCCTCCAGCGTAGCCTCGGCGCGTGATGAGACGCCCAGTTTCTGATAGACGTCCCGCACATAACTGGTGACGGTAGACCGGGTCATGTTCAGCAGGGTCGCGACTTCAGCGTTGGTGTAACCCTTGGCGATGAGCCGCAACACGTCGATCTCGCGGGGTGCCAATTGAGTCGCCTTTGTCGCATCCGATTTGACCGCCGAAGTCACGGCTACAGTCACGCTGAACGACTGCAGGATGCGCGAGGCAATGCCGGGTGACAGAGGGGGCTCGCCCAATTCCATGCGCTTGAGCTGCTGGGCCACCTCCTCACGTGGCCGACTCTTGAGCACATATCCGCGCGCGCCGGCTCGCAGGGCGGGAAAAACATGAGCATCGTCGTCGTGGATGGTCGAGACCACCACCAGCGCTTCAGGCTGGCGCCGACACAAGTCGCGAATGAAGTTTTCGGCCACGCCGTCCGGCAAAGTCCAGTCGACCAAAGCCAATTGAAACTGATGCGAGGCCAGTCGTTCGTAGGCCTCGCGCAAATTCACCGCACAATGCACGGCCTCGACGCCGGACAGCTCCTTGAGGACCAGCTCTTCCATCCACTGGCGCGGTTCGTCCAGGTCTTCCACGATCAAGACGCTTTTGAACACAGAGACTCCTGTGGCGTTTTCTTTGCAGTGTGCTGGAGGCAGTTTGGCACGGCACTCGCCCAAGCTGGGGACGCTTCGGGTGACTCGCCTTGATCGGGTGACAGAACCGAATCACGGCTGCCACATGGCACCCCCAGCCGGGGCGGGGTTGGCGCCTCGTGGTCCCCGACATGGTGGAACGCGGCGGCGTGATCGACCAAGCACTGAGATCAGCGTAGCGGTTTGTAGCAGCCCCGAGAACCCCTTGTTTCAGAGGGGTGCAGCCGGCTTTTCGGCCTGTCAGTGCTCTGGCGGCGAATCGCCCATCGCTGAAATCGGGACAATACTGTTCGGGTCGAGGATCTGGGAGCACGTCAGGTCGCCGTTACGGTCACGATCGATCGGCTAACATCCCCGCATGAAGATCGCCTCCGACCGGATCGAGCGTGTCGACACGCCGATCATCCCGACCATCGCCGCGATGGTCCGCGCCACCCCCGGCACCATCTCGCTCGGCCAGGGCGTCGTCAGCTACGGACCCCCGCCGCAGGCGGTCGCCGCGCTGCCGACGCTGATGGCCGACGCGGCGCTCAACAAGTACCAGGCGGTCACCGGCATCGCGCCGCTGGTCGGCGAGATCGCGCGCAAGCTGCGCGAGGTCAACGGCATCGAGGTCGCCGGCCGCAGCGAGATCATGGTCACCGCCGGCAGCAACAGCGCGTTCCTGACCGCGGTGCTGGCGGTGGCGGATCCGGGCGACGAGTTCATCCTGCCGATGCCGTACTACTTCAACCAGGAGATGGCGGTCCGGATGTGCGGCTGCGTGCCGGTGCCGGTGCCGGTGCGCGAGGACTGGCAGCTCGACGTCGACGCGATCGAGCGGGCGATCGGGCCGCGCACGCGGGCCATCGTCACCGTCTCGCCGAACAACCCGACGGGCGCGGTCTACGGCGAGGCGGACCTGCGGCGCATCAACGCGCTGGCGGCCGAGCGCGGTCTGTACCACTTCGCCGACGAGGCCTACGAGCCCTTCGTGTACGGCGCGGCGCGCCACTTCTCGCCGGCCTCGATCCCGGGCGCGCAGGCGCACACGCTGTCCTTCCACTCGTTCTCGAAGAGCCACGGGATGGCGAGCTGGCGGATCGGCTACGTGGTGTACCCGCTGGCCCTGTCCGACGCGATGAACAAGGTCCAGGACACCAACCTGATCTGCGCGCCGGTGGTCTCGCAGCTGCTGGCCGCCGAGGCGCTGAAGATGGGGCCGGGGGTCGTCGCGCCCCGCATCGCCGAGCTCGCCCGGGTGCGATCGGCGGTGCACGAGGCGCTCGGTGCGCTCGGCGACCTGGTGTCCTTCCCGCGGACCGAGGGCGCGTTCTACGTGCTGATGAAGCTGCCGGGCGTGACGGATGCGCTCGCGTTCAACCGCGCGATGGTCGAGCGCCACAAGGTGGCGACGATCCCGGGCTTCGCCTTCGGACTGACGGACACCGCATCGGCCAACTACCAGCGGCTGTCGTACGGCGCGCTGGACGCGGCCACGGTGGCCGAGGGCGTGCAGCGCTTCGTCGCGGCCGTGCGGGACTGGTACCGGGCCTGAGCTCAGCCGCGGGACGCGACGTCCAGCGAGACCAGCAGATCGGCCACCTGACGCGCGTCGGGCAGGTCCACCGAGCGGAACACCAGGCGGGCGCGCTCGTCGATCAGCAGCACCTGGGTGGCGTGCACGTCGGCGCCCGAGCGCCCGCCGGCGGCGGCCCACTCGATCAGGCGGGCACCGTGCGCGGCGATCGGCACCGCGGCCCGCCAGCGCGGGCCCGCGGACAGCGCGGCGCGCCAGCGTGCGAGCGAGGCCGGGTCGTCGCCGAGCGCGTCGACGCTCACCGACAGCAGCTGCAGTCGCTCGGCACGCTGCGGTCCGAGCAGCGCCTGCACCCGCGCGAAGGTGGCGCCCTGGATCGGGCAGGTGCTGGTGCAGCCGGTGAACATGAAGTGCAGCGCAGTGATCCGGCCACGCAGCTGCCGCTCGAGCGGCAGGCGCACGCCGTCGTCGCGCAGCACCGTCAGCGCCGGCACCGGCTCGGCGGGCTCGATGCGTCCGTGCTGCGCGAACGCCTGCGGCTGTCGCGCGGGCCACGCCGCGACGGCCGCGGTGGCGGCGAACGCCTGCAGCAGTCGTCGTCGTGCTTCGGTCATGGCGGGCGGGTCGGTGGGCGGCGAGGTCGGCGGGCGGCAGGCCGCTCAGAGCCTGCGGCCTGTCAGGTGACGCCACAGCTGGGTGCAGGCGGCGTCGCTCAGCTCGTAGCGTGGCATCGCGCGCGGCAGCATCACCCCGGCCGGATCCTGTCCGGTGCGCAGCAGCCGACAGAAGGCCGCCTCGTCGTACCGGCTCGGCGGGCCGCCGCGCCTCGCCGCGGGCTCGAGGAGCCCCGCGCGCGTGAGCTGCGGGCCGAGGCTGGCGAGGGCAGCCGGGGTGCCGTCACCGGCTGCCGGCAAGGCCGAGGGCCGGTGGCAGTTGGCACAGGCGCTCGCCTGCGCCGGCAGCGGGGTCTCGTGGCCGTCGATGCGCGCGCTGAGCGGCGAGCGCCCGTCGAACGCCCGCTCGCCCTCGGCATCGCCGCGCGTGGCGCCGAGCCAGGCGGCGGTCGCGGCGAGCACGCCCGCGGCCGCCACCGCGCCGATCACTGCGCGCGCCAGACGCATGCCTTGTCGGTTCTGTTGGCGGGATCGCCGAAGGTCGCATTGTCGCAGGCGATCGACCCGGCCACGCCGGTCTTCACCGCCCAGCGCGAGTCGGCGCCGTAGAACACCGTGGCGGTGACGCCGGCCGGCAGCTCGCAGCGCTGCCTCTCGGCGGCGCAGGTCGCCTCGGTGCCGTCGCGCACCCGCGGATCGCTGGCGGGCGAGGCGCCGGTCCAGTCCGCGGCGACGCCGCTCAGGACCGACAGCGGCACCCGCACTGCCGCCGTGGCACCCGGCGTGCGCCAGCGCAGGCGGACCGTCGCGCCGCCCGAGTCCTCGTAGTACTCCAGCCGGATCGTGTATCGGCGCCCGGCCTGGAAGGTCACCGGCGCGGCCACGTCGACCACGGGCGCATGCCGCGTCCAGTTGTCGATCACCAGCCGACCGTCGATCCACAGGCGCACGCCGTCGTCCGACAGCGTCTGGAAGACATGGGTGCCGGAGGCGAGCGCTGTCACCGATCCCGTCCAGCGCACCGAGAACCGGTCCGCACCGACGTTCACGCCCGCGGGCGCGCCCCGGGCCCAGTCGAAGTCGACCGCCTCGTTGCGCACCGCGACCGGCGCGTCCGCGCCCGGCACCTTGCCGGCGAAGTACTCGGCCCGCAGCCCGGCGACCTGCGGCGGCAGGCCAGGCGCATCGCCGATCTCGGCGACGTAGCGGGCGAGCTGCGCGACCTCGGCCTCGGTGGCCGAGAGCCCGCGGTGGGCGCGGATCGCGTCGGAGAGCGTCGCGGCACGGCCGTCGTGCAGATAGGGCGCGGTGGCCCAGGCGTCGCGCAGCGTCGGCGGATCGATCCCGGCGAGCGGTGCGCCGAGGCGCCGGCCGCTGCCGGGCTGCCGGATGGTGCCGACGTCGACCGGCCCGAGGGTCGCGCTGCCGGTGAAGCCACGCCCGCCATGGCAGTCGGCACAGCCGAGCGAGGCGAACAGCGACTCGCCGGCGACCGCGGCAGCCGTCAGCGCACCGTTCGCCGCACGCAGCGGCGACGGCGCGACCTGCGTCAGCGAGGACACGTAGGCCGCCAGCGCATCGAGGTCGGCGCTCACGCCGGCCTTGCGGTCACCGAGCGGGAGCGCGCGGGTGCCGGTGTCAAACTGCGCCTGGCTCATCAGGCCCGTACCGCCCGCGAAGCCGCGGATCTGCGCCTCGAAGTCCTGCACCTCGTCGAAGTTGCCGCTCCAGTGCAGCCGACCCTGGGCCCCTGCGCGACCACGCAGCGAGGTCGTGTTGCGCAGCCCCTCGCCGAAGCCGGTGAGGTCCCAGGTGCGGCCGTCGTGTCCGCCGTCGTTGTGGCAGCTCGCGCAGCTCATGTACGCATCTCGCGCCAGGCGCGGGTCCTGGGCATCGTAGAAGAGCTGCTTGCCCTTGAGCACGTTCGCCGCGAGCGGCTCGGTCGCCACGGTGCGGACCTCGTCGAGCTGCATCACCCGCGTCGTGCCGGTGGTCACCAGGTCGGTCAGGTCGTAGACGCGGACGCTGCGATCCATGACGTTGTGGACGTAGAGCTGCAGTCCGTCCGGCGAGACCGCGACACCCTGGGGCGCGAGACCGGCCTCGATGCGCATCAGCTCGCGCCGCGTGGCGACTTCGATCACCGCCACCTGGCGGCTGGTCTCCAGCGCGGCGAACACGTACCGGCCGGTCGGATGGAAGACGGCCGCCGAGGTCACGCTCGAGTTGTCGTGGTCGATGCGGGCCGCACCGACTTCGCGCATCGTCGTCAGGTCCACCAGCGAGCTGACCGCGCGCACGGTGTTCTGGAAGTCGAGGTTGCGACCCCCGGTCGTCGCGCCCGGCGGCGCCTCGCGCAGCACGCCGCGCCTGACGTTGTCCTGCTTGGACGGGATCCACGCGCTGCGTCCGTCGGGGGCGATCGCCGGCGCACCGAGGTAGTTCGGCACGCCACTTCCGCCGATCGCGCTGTCGGGGACCTCGCTGTGCGCGAGCGTCACGGTGCGCTCGACGGCGCCGCTCGCCGTCGACACCACCACGACCTCGCCGCCCGCGGCGCCCGGCACGACGTCGCGTGTCGACTCGCCCGGCAGCGGGCGGGTCACGAACCGGCTCACCAGCACGCGGGCGCCGTCCGCGGTGACCGCCAGGTGACGCGGGTCGGGGCCGACGTCGATCGACGCACGCACCCCGCCGGCAGCGTCCACGCGCAGCAGCGCGCCGGTGGCCTCGAGCGCCACCCAGGCCGATCCGGTCGGATCGAAGGCGATGCCGTACGGCTGCGAGGCGCGCGGCATCGCATGCGTGGCGACCACCTGCAGGCTCGCGGCGTCGATCACCGAGAGGCTCGCCGAATCGCGGTTGGCGACCCACACGCGGCCGTCGGGCGCGACCGCCACCGAGCGGGGCGCGGCGCCCACCCGGATCTCGGCGACACGCTGGCGCGTCGCCGCGTCGATCACCGCGACCGTATCCGAATCCGGGTTCACCGCCCAGAGCCGGACGCGCGCGGCGCGGCGCTCGACGGCCAGGTTGGACGAGGCGCGTGCCATCGCGGCCGCGGCGTCCACCTGCTGGCGGAAGGTCGTCACGGTGGTGCGGGCGTTCGAATCGCGCACCGTCAGCGTCACCGTGTACACGCCGGCCGCGGCGTAGGTGTGACTCGCCGTCGGGGAGGCCCGGAAAGCGGTGGGCGCGCTGCCGTCGCCGAAGTCCCAGCGGTAGGCGAGGCCGGTGCCGCTGGCGCGGGCCGTCCAGGTCGCGGCGTCGCCGGAGACGGTCGGTGCGGGCTGGATCGGCTCGACGACGATCGGCGGCTCGTCGACGTCGATCGCGAGCAGCGCGGACGTGCTCGCGCCGCGTGCGTCGGTGGCGATGACCGAGGCCCGGAAGTCGCCGGCCGCAACGGGCGTGCCGGAGACGGTGCCGGTCGTGGGATCGATCGACAGCCCCTGGGGCAGACCGGTCGCGGTGAACGAGAGCCGATCGCCATCGGGATCGCCGGCCGCCAGCACGAGGCTCGCGGCCACGCCGCGCACCAGCACCGGCCGCGGCAGCTTGCCCCAGACCGGCGGCCGGTTCGCGCCGGGCAGGCCGAACACCTCGACCTCGGCCAGGCTCAGGTAGGTGGTCTCGGGCACGATCACGCGCACGTAGCGACCGTGCGCCTGCGCCGTCACCGTCGCGTACCGGCCGATGGTGCCGGCCTGCTGCGAGCGCCAGACGGCCGGATCGGCGAGGAGCTGCTCGCGGCTGCGCCCGGTCATGTCGGTGTCGGAGACCAGCACCAGGGCGTTCGTCAGCCGATCGGCGCAGCACTCATCGCTGCGGTTCCACAAGCGGACCGCCTGGATCGACTGCGAGGCGCCGAGATCGACCTGCCACCACGGGTCGGCCTGCTGCGCAGTGTGGGTGACCGAGCGCGCGCTCCAGGCGCCGTCGCGATTGCCGTCGACCGCGCGTGCCGGATCGCCCTGCGCGACGAGGCTCGACTGGGTCGCCGGGCGCCGCAGCGCGAGGTTCTGCAGGTAGACGGTCTTCTGCGTGTCCCACGGCCCGAGCTCGAGCAGGTTGCCCTCGACGGCCGGCGCGCCCCAGGTGCTGCCGTCGGCGCTCGTCCAGATGCGAAAGCGCGCGGGTGTGCCGTGGGCCACGCCGTCCTGGCGCGGCAGCAGGCGCACGGCCGACACGACCTGCGGGACACCGAGATCGACCTGCAGCCAGTGCGGCGCGGGCGCGATGGCCGGTGCGTAGGCCGAGTGCCAGAGGCTCGACGGATTGCCGTCGATCGCGAGCGCGGCGGCGCCGCCGCCGGGCTGCTCGCTGCTGGCGCTGACGGCCCAGCCGCCGCGGGCGATCGCGCGTCCGCCGGCATCGAGGAGCTCGAGCTCGGCGAGCGAGCCCCAGGGTTTGCCGTTGACCTCGGACAGCGCCTCCAGCCTCACGAAGCGCACGGCGCCGCTGGCGTCGATCTGCCAGACGAACCAGCTCGAGACCGTGCGTGCGCCGTTGGACGCCGAGACCGTCACGACGTGGCGGCCCGCGCGCGCGGGCGTGCCCGAGATCTCGCCGGTGGCCGCATCGATCGCCGTGCCCGCGGGCAGACCTCGGGCAGACCAGGCGAGCGCCCGTCCGGCCGGGTCGGTGCCGCGGACGGCGATCCGGGCGAACGCGCCGACCGCGCCGCCCTGGTCGGCGACCGGCGCGATCCGGGGCGTGCCCTCGAGCGTCACCCGCAGCGTGTGCGCGACCGAAGGCGTGCCCTGCGCGTTCATCGCGAACAGCATCCAGTAGCCGGGCAGCAGTTCGCCCGGGTTCGACGGGATCTGCAGGTCGTAGGCGCCTGGGCTCGCGGTGGTGAAGGCCACCG
>JAIYAG010000274.1 GCA_027489195.1 Burkholderiales bacterium
GATTTTTTTCACGCGTGCTTCGATGTCGCTCATGGTGTTGCTGTCCTTTCCAGATGTGGCACGGGGCGGCGACGGCCGCATCCCGGCATCAAAACCGGCGCGAGATTCTAACATCCCGCACCCACGGCCCCGGCGGCGCTCGGCCCCGGGGATTAAGTCGCGGGGCAGGCATCGCCCCGCGCGAGGTCAGCTCATGTACATCCCGCCGTTGACGTGCAGCGTGCTGCCGGTGACGTAACCGGCCGCAGGCAGGCACAGGAACCCCACCGCGGCGGCGATGTCGGCGGGGTCGCCGAGCCGCCCGAGCGGGATCTGCTGGAGCAGCGCCGCGGTCTGCGACGCGTCGAGCGCGCGCGTCATGTCGGTGTCGATGAACCCCGGCGCGACGCAGTTCACGGTGATGGCGCGCGAGCCGAGCTCGCGGGCGAGTGCGCGGGTCATGCCAGCGACGCCGGCCTTGGCGGCCGCGTAGTTCGCCTGACCGGCGTTGCCCGAGGCCCCGACGACTGAGGTGACGTTGACGATCCGGCCCCAGCGGGCCTTCATCATCGGGCGCATCACGGCGCGCGAGAGACGGAAGACCGCCGACAGGTTGGTGTCGATCACCGACGACCACTCGTCGTCCTTCATCCGCATCGCGAGGTTGTCGCGGGTGATGCCGGCATTGTTCACCAGGATCCCGATCGGGCCCTCGGCCTTGCCGATCGCGTCGATCAGGGCCTCGGCGGCGGCCGCGTCACCGACGTCGAGCACCGCGCCGCGGCCGGTGGCGCCGGCCGCGGCGAGCGCCTCGGTGACGCCCTGCGCGCCGGCCTCGGAGGTGGACGTTCCGATCACGGTCGCGCCCAGCCGCCCGAGCTCGAGCGCGATGGCGCGGCCGATGCCGCGCGAGGCACCGGTCACGAGGGCGATGCGGCCCGCGAGCGGCGAGGCGGGGGCAGCTGCGGCTGCGGTCATGCGAGCTCCTGGAGCGCGGCCTCGAGACTGGCCGCGTCGGTGACCGCGGTCACCTGCAGGCCCGGCGCGATCCGCTTGACGAGGCCGGACAGCACCTTGCCCGGCCCGAACTCGACGAGTCGGGTGATGCCCATCGACTCGAGGCGGCGCACCACCTCGACCCAGCGGACCGGGGAATACGACTGGCGGACCAGCGCGTCGACGATCGCGGCCGGGTCGGTCTGGACGGCGACGTCGACGTTGTTGACGAGCGGCATGCGCGGCGCGACGGGCACGGTGTCGCGAAGGGCGATCGCGAGCCGCTCGCCGGCGGGACGCAGCAGCGACGAATGGAACGGCGCCGACACCGGCAGCGGCATCGCGCGCTTGGCGCCGAGCGACTTGGCCACCTCGCAGGCGCGCTCGACGGCCGCCTTGCTGCCGGCGATCACGACCTGGGACGGCGCGTTGAAGTTGGCGGGCTCGACGATGTCGGGCACGCCGGGGACGGTGGGCGCCTGCCCGGCGAACGAGGCCGTCGCCTGACGGCAGGCCGCGATGACCTGCTCGTCGTCGAGGCCGAGGATCGCGGCCATGCCGCCGCTGCCGACGGGCACCGCCTCCTGCATCGCCTGCGCACGCAGCCGCACCAGCCGCAGCGCGGCACCGGGCTCGAAGCTGCCGGCGGCGGTGAGCGCGGTGTACTCGCCGAGGCTGTGCCCGGCGACCGCCTCGGCCTCGGGGCCGCCTGCCGCGCGCCAGGCCCGGTAGCAGGCCAGCCCGGCCAGCAGCATCGCGGGCTGCGTGTTCACCGTCAGCGCGAGCGATTCGGCCGGACCGCGGGCGATCAGACCCGACAGCGACTCGCCGAGCGCGGCATCGGCCTCGGCGACGAGCGCCGCGACCTCGGGCCGGGTGGCGAACGAGTCGAGCATCCCGATGGCCTGGGAGCCCTGCCCCGGAAAGACGAACGCGAGCTTCATGATGTGTAGGTGGGTCGGTTCGGTCGGTCAGATCTGGACGAGCACCGCGCCCCAGGTGAAGCCGCCGCCCACGCCCTGCAGCATCACGCGGTGCCCCTCGCGGATCCGGCCGTCGCGAATCGCGACGTCGAGGGCAAGCGGCACCGACGCGGCCGAGGTGTTGGCGTGCCGGTCGACGGTGACGATGACCTTCTCGGCGGGCAGTCCGAGCCTGCGCCCGGTGGCCTGCAGGATCCTGACGTTCGCCTGGTGCGGGACCAGCCAGTCGATGTCGGCGATCGTGAGGCCAGCGGCAGCGACCGTCTCGCGCGCCACCTCGTCGAGCACGCCGACCGCGAGCTTGAACACCGCCTGCCCGTCCATCGTGAGGAACGGATGGCCGGTGATGTTGCCGTGCGAGACGTTGCCCGCGGTGCGCAGGATCGACTCGTGGCGGCCGTCGGCATGCAGCTTCGCGGCGAGGATGCCCGGGCGATCCGATGCCGACAGGACCACCGCGCCGGCACCGTCGCCGAACAGCACGCAGGTGCCCCGGTCGTTCCAGTCGAGGATGCGCGAGAAGGTCTCGGCGCCGATCACCAGCGCGTGGCGCGCGCTGCCGGTCCGGATCATCGCGTCGGCGACGGTCAGGCCGTACACGAAGCCGGAGCAGACGGCCTGCACGTCGAAGGCCGCGCCGCCGACGATGCCGAGGGCGCGCTGAACCAGGCAGGCGGTGCTCGGGAACACGAAGTCGGGTGTGGACGTCGCGACGATGATCAGGTCGATGTCGCTCGGGGCGAGCCCCGCCGCCTCGATCGCCGCACGTGCGGCGCGTGTGCCGAGGACGGAGCTGCTCTCGTCGGGCGAGGCGATGTAGCGCTGGCGGATCCCGGTGCGCGCGACGATCCAGTCGTCCGAGGTCTCGACGCCTCGGGCGCCGAGCTCCGCGGCCAGCGTCGCGTTGTCCACGAGCCGTTCGGGCAAGGCGCTGCCGGTGCCGACGATGCGGGAGTACAGGCGAGGGGTGCTCGTCATTGGGGCTGATGGATCTTCGGGATCGCGTCGGTGATCCGGCGCAGCAGGCCGTTGCGGGCCGCATCATACCCGCGCTTGACGGCCTGCTCGAATCCGTAGGCGTCGGTCGAGCCGTGGCTCTTGATCACGATGCCGCGCAGGCCGACCAGGCTGGCGCCGTTGTAGCGCCGATGGTCGACGCGCTTCTTGAAGCGGGCGAGCACCGGATAGGCGATCACCGCCACCGCCTTCGCCAGCAGCCCGCGCGTGAACTCCTCGCGGATGAAGCCGGCGAGCATCTGCGCCAGGCCCTCGGAGGTCTTGAGCGCGACGTTGCCGACGAAGCCGTCGCAGACGATCACGTCGACCGTACCGCGATAGATGTCGTCGCCCTCGACATTGCCGTGGAAATTCAGCCCGCTCGCGCGCAGCAGTTCGGCCGCCTGCTTGACGACGTCGTTGCCCTTGATGGCTTCCTCGCCGACGTTGAGCAGC
>JAIYAG010000606.1 GCA_027489195.1 Burkholderiales bacterium
AGGGCGACGATGCGCGCGACATGCTGGGGGTTGTCGACGCGCCGCTCGACGATCTGCAGCACGGGTTCGGCGAGCAGGCGCTGCGACGAGCGTCCGACCCACCATGCGGCCACCCAGCCCACCAGGGCGCCGAGCACGATCCACCAGAGCACTCCGCCGACGAAGCTCATCTCGCTCTCCGTGCGCGACCGCGAGGGGCCGCGCAGTGTTGTCGATTCGGGTCGAGACCGTGCCCAGGTCGGCACGCTCGAACGTCGGACGCGAGTATAGGCGGGGGCAGCCGTGGGGCGCGACCCGCACCCGGGTGAGGACCGGTCGAGATGGCCGCGGGCCGAGCGATCGGGGCGCGGCCGCGCTTCAGAAGTCGGTCGACACCGTCGCCCGCGTGAACGCCTCGATGCTGTCGAGCAGTGCGTCGAGCGCCTTGGCCGCGCGCAGTTCGTCGCCGTCGGCGATGGCCTGCGCGGTGTCGGCGTGCAGTCGCGCGGTCTCGGGCAGGTCGGCGGCCTGCCGGTAGTGCAGGTACCAGAAGCGGCGCGCGAGGCCGTGCATCAGGCTCATCGCGCCGGCGGCGAACTCGTTGCGCGCGGCAACGAGGCACAGGTCGTTGAAGCGCTTGTCGCCGCGCACGAAGCTCCTGGCGTCGTTGCGCTCGGCGGCGCGGTACATCGACGCGGCAAGCTGCGCGAACTCCTCGCGCTCGGCGGGGGTGGCGCGGCGCGCGGCGCAGCGCACGATCAGCCGCTCGACCTCGCGCCGCACCTCGAGGAGCCGCAGCTGGCGCTTCACGTCGATCTCGGAGACGAGGATGCCCCGCTGGGGCAGCACGACGACGAGGTGCTCGCGCGCGAGCCGCTGCAGGGCCTCGCGGATCGGGGTGCGGCCGATGCCGAGCCGCTCCGACAGCATCGCCTCGGACACGGCGCTGCCGGGGGGCAGCTGCATCGTGACGATCTGCTCCTCGAGCTGGGCGTAGGCCTCGTCGGTCAGCGAGCGCCCCTCGCCCCGCGGGCGACGCACCGGGGCCGGGGCGGCTTCGGCCGGCGCCCGCGGGGTGGCTCGCCGCGCGGTCGGCGCGCGCAGGGAAACGGGGGCGGGCGCGGGAGCGGGGACGGAAACGGAAACGGGGACGGTCGTTCGCTTCACTGCGTGGGATCGGCGACGGGCGGCGCGGCAGGCATGCGCTCGAGCATACCGGAGCCGCGCACGCCCCCCCGATCGCTCAGGGCGAGGGCGCGAGCACGCGACGCTCGTCGTCGGAGAGCTGCGGCCCGTCGAGCGTCACGCGCGAGTCGTCGCGCTTGAAGCGCGCGATGATCGGCTTGAGGTCCTCGCGCAGGTGGCGGGTGTCCATGCCGTTGAGCAGGGTGCCGACCAGCCCGCGGTCGAGGTCGGAGGTCTTCATGAACCAGTCGGCCACGGGGAAGGTGAGGTTCATGTTGTAGTGCATCATGATCCCCTGGTTGTGGTGGAAGGTGTGGTGCCGGCGGATCGTCGAGACGAACGGAAACCGGGTCACGAAAGCGTTGTCGTGCACGTGGCAGCAGTAGTGCATGAACTCGTAGACGAGGTAGTGGCCCACCATCGTCATGAACACGAACCAGCCGGCGTTCGCGTTCCAGAGCTGCGACGCGATCCAGCCGAACAGCGCGCCGAGCACACCGAGCACGCACAGCAGCCGCCAGGGGAAGAACACGATCCGGAACTCGCGGACCGTGTCGATGGTCCACTCGTTGTCGGTGAAGTACTGGTGGTGCTGCCGGGTGTGACGGTCGTAGATGGCACGCAGCGCGAACACGTCGATCTTGCGGTGCATCACGTACCGGTGCATGGCCCACTCGGCGAAGTTGCCGGCCAGCGCGACCGGGAGGATCACCAGCCACTCCCAGCCGACGTTCTCGAGGCTCAGCACGCCCCAGCCGATCGCGGTCAGGCCGACCGCGTAGATCACGCCGACGTGCAGCAGGCCGCTGTACATCGGGCTGATGTTCGACCGGTACTGCTCGCGGAACCGGCGCTGGCGCTCGCTCATCGTTGTCATGGGACCCCTCGCATGCGGCGTGCGGCCGCGGGTGTTGTCGACAACTAATATATCAGTAACGGCCTCGGCGGCGTACGCGAGCGTTTGGGCCGCGCGACCCGGGTGAGGGTCAGTCGAGCTTGTAGGCGATGCCGGTGACGAACAGGGAGTCGGTGGTCTTGAGGCCCGTGCCGGGGTCGCTGTTGTAGCGCATGGTCAGCGTGGCATTGAGGCTCAGGGTGTTGGTCATCGCGACGGCGATCCCGGCCTCGAAGGTGGCCCGCAGCGCCCCGGTGTCGGTGGCGTTGGGATAGAGCGCGAGGCGCTGGCGCAGGGTGGTGGTGGGCGAGAACTTGTGGGTGGACTCCTCGCCGAACACCGGCTCCCAGCGCTGGTACCGGTCGCGCACGGCGCCGGCGACGGTCACCGGGTCGACGTACCGGTCGTACGACCAGCCGAGGCCGCCGAACACATCGAAGGTGTCGGTCTCGGTCTTCACCAGGTGCCGACCGAGGCCGGTGGAGACGCTGGCGCGAACGGACAGGTTGGCGAGCTCGTTGCGGGTGGCCTCGCCGTTGGTGAACCAGAACCAGCGGTCCTGGACGTCGCGGTTGTAGCGGGCGCCGAGGCTGGCGAGGTCGCTGGTGCGCACCTCGTCGGTCTGGCCGTAGGTCTGCTGGCCGCTCAGCGCGAGCTTGTCGATGTCGGTGGCACGGACGGCGTCGGCCTGGACGTTGACGAGGGTGGACGCGGTGTTGCCGGTGGCGACGCTCACGCCGAGGGTGAACGCGGCGCGCCACTGGCCGTCGGGCTTGACGGTGGCCTGGGCGAAGGCGCCGCTCGAGACGGCGAAGGCAGCGGCGGCAACGAGCGTTCTCGCGAAGGTCATTCCGGAGGGGGTCCGAGGGAGCGGGCGGGCCGGCGATTGTCGCCGACATTGCGCGCGCCCTCGTCGGCGGCCCGGCACAGCAGGTTCACCAGCGCGAGGTCCTCGACGCTGCTGCAGCGCGCCTCGAGCAGCGCGGGGCTGGCGACGATGACGGCAAGGCACCGCGCCCGCGAGACGGCCACGTTCAGCCGGTTACGGCTGTACAGGAAGGCCTTGGAGCGGGGCAGGCAGGCCTCGCTGGAGGTGGACATGGACACGAGCACGACCTCGGCCTCCTGGCCCTGGAACTTGTCGACGGTGCCGACGCGTGCGCCCCGCGGCAGGTTCGACTTCAGCAGCTCGACCTGCAGGTTGTAGGGCGCGACGATGAGGATGTCGTCGAGGGTGAGCTTCCTCACGACGCCGTGCTCGTCGCGGCAGCGCTGCGCGAGCAGGCTGGCGAGGAGGCCGACGATCTCGTGCACCTCCTCGATGCTGCGGTGGGAGCAGTCTTCGTGGGCGACGGGTCGGAAGCGCAGTCCGGTGGGGCGCAGCACGTCGTGGGCGCGCACGTCGAGCACGAGGCGCCGGCCCTCGGTGCTCGCGTCGTGCACGAGCCGTCGGTCGTACACCGCTTCGGACACGAAGCGGCACAGCTCGGGCGACATCCGGTAGGTGCGATCGAGGAAGATGCCGCGATCGGGCGCGATGGTGGCGGCGCCGTCGATCAGGTACTCGAGCGCGGACTCGCCGGACCGGCCGGGGTGTACGCCTTGCGTGGGCTGGCCGAGCTGCATCGGGTCGCCGAGCAGCACGAGGTTCGCGGCGCTGGTGCCCATGGCGACGAGGTTGGCGAGGGACACCTGGCCGGCCTCGTCGACGAACAGGTGGTCGAGGCTGCGCTCGAGCGCGGGCTCGGCGAAGAGCCACGCGGTGCCGGCGACGAGCGCGTAGCCGCCGGCGGCGATGTCGGCGGCCCGCTCGTGGTTGTCGAAGCGGGTGCCCTCGTAGCGGGAGTCCGGCCTGTCGGCGCTGCACTTCTTCGCGCCGCGGAACGCGAGCCCACGCGCGTCGGCCACGCGCTCGACGGCCTCGAGCAGGTTGTGGATGGCCTTGTGGCTGTTGGAGGCGACGCCCACGGTACGGCCGCGCGCGATCAGCTCGACGATGACGCGGGCGCCGGTCCAGGTCTTGCCGGCGCCGGGCGGGCCCTGGACGAATAGCACGCTGCGATCGAGCCGTGCGATGGCCTCGACGATCTGGGGCGGGGTGTCGCGCGCGGGATCGACTAGGGGCGCGCCGTCGGCATGCCCGGTGATGCGGGGCCGCTCGCGCCGCAGCAGCGACTCGATGGCGGGATACGTGCCGCCGCCAGCGAGCAGGGACTCGGCGACGCGGCGCAGCGCGGCTTCGAGCTTGTCGTTGCCGAGGGGCCAGTCGGGGCCGAGCGCGGTGCGCTCGGGCGGCTCGCCGCGCTTGGTCGCACGCTTGAGGCGCACGGTGCCGGCGACCTCGTCGAGCGCGTCGATCGTCACGCTGCTGCCGTCGGCGGCCAGCGTCGCCGTATCGCCTGCTCGGAGCTTGGTGTCCTGCTCCGGAAAGCGGTAGGTCCAGACGGTGGACTGCTTGACGACGACGGGCGCGATGGCCGGATCGCGCACGAGCCCGCCGAGGCACTCGACGTCCTCGACCAGATCCTCGTCGGAGGCCTCCGTCCGCGCGTACATCGCCCAGTACGCGGGCTTGTGCTCGCGGCGGTGGAAGTCGAGGAGCTGGGCGACGAGCGCAGACATCGCCTGGTCATGGGTCCAGGTCGACGGGTCTTCGGGAAGGGTGGCCTCGAGGCGCTCGCGCACCTGGCGCTGGGCGAGGCGGTGGGCGCTCTCGGGCTTGGCCTCGGCGGCGGGCTCGGCGGCGGGGCCGCCCAGGGGGCGCCACGGCAGGCCCGCCGGGCGCAGGCCGCGCAGCCAGTCGTGCAGGCCCCGGGTGGACTCGACGTCGTCGCGGTTGTAGCGCTCGATGTCGTCGAGCAGGTGCTGCGCGCGGGTGGTCTTCCAGGCCTCGTACCAGACGATGCTCTGGCCGGCGTCGACGACCTCGCCGTCGCGCGCGCCGCGGTAGAAGCGCTCGACCTGCTTGATGGAGTAGCTCGGGGTGGACAGGCGCACGGCGCCGCGCACGACGGCGTACAGGTCGACGAGGCGGTGCTCGCGGAACAGGCGGTCGACCTCGGCCTCGCGCGTGCCGTGGGCGCACATCAGGCGCTCGAGCGCGCTGCGCTCGTAGGGGGCGTAGTGGTAGACGTGGGCGCCGGGGTGCGCCGCGAGGTGGGCGGTGACGAGGTCGACGAAGGCCTCGAACGCCCGCTTCTCCTCGCGCCGGTCGTGGGCCCAGAACGCGCGGAACACAGGCTCGTTCGGCCGCGTGGGATCGAGGCCGCGCCCGGCCACGCCGAACAGGTACTCGAGGCCGTCGGTCTCGAGCGGGTCGCCTTCCATGTCGAAGTACAGGTCGTGCGCGTCGGGGGCGGGCAGCAGGTGGAAGCCCAGGCGCGCATCCGGGTCGGCGGGCAGCAGCGCGTGGCGCAGCACGCCGTCCTGCTTCCGCTGGTGCTGGAGCGCGGCCTGCGAGCGCAGCCGCTCGACGACCTGCGCGCCGACCTTCGGCACGAACGTGCCGGGTGCGAGGCCGGCGAGCGCGGCCATCGTGGTGATGCCGGCGGCCTCGAGGCGACCGGTCTGCTGCGAGGTGATGCCGGCCACCTGGCTCAGGTGGTCGGCGGCGAGCCACTCGCCCTCGCAGCGCTCGCGCCACGGGCACAGCGCGCAGGCCTCGCAGGGCTCGGGCGTGCTCGGCGCCGCGGGGTCGGCGATGCGCGCGAAGTAGCGGTGCAGCTGCCGGTCGACGTAGTGGCGCGCGTCGGCGACACGGAATGGATGCTCGGTGCGCGCGGCGTCGCCGGTGACGACCCAGGTGAGCACCGGCTCGACGCCCTGCACGCGGGCGAGCAGCCGCGAGTAGAAGGCGAGTTGCACCAGGAACTTGGCCTGCGGGCGGCGCGCGAGCTTGGTGTCGAGGACTTCGTAGTGCCAGTCGCCGAAGGCGGAGGCGCCGGGCACGCGGCGCAGGAAGTCGGCATGCCCGATGAGCTCGCCGTCGCGCAGCGTGGCCTGGTAGACGATGTCGACGCCGGCGCGCATCGCGGCGAGGGTCGCGTCGACCTGGTCGGCGAGGCGTGCGGCGCGCCGCAGGCTGCGATCGGCCTCGATCTCGACGACGCGCGCATGGCGGGCCTTCAGCGTCGCGAGGAAGGCCCGCTCGTGGGCGATGCCCTTGTCCTGGATCAGGGTCGCGTGCGGGTCGTCGGGGGTCTGGGTCCGGGGGGTGTCGAGGTGCTGCAGGTCGAGGGTGCTGCGGTGCGCGCAGCCGAGGTACTGCACGAGGTCGGATGCGGAATGGAGCACTTGCTGGTCGACACGCTGCACGAGGTCTCGTTCTGCCGGACTTAGGGACCGACATGCTAGAGGGCCGGCCCGGCCGCGACCTCATCCGTCTTGACTAGCGCCACCGGCCGGCCCGAGCCTGCCGTTCGTCGGAACGGCCTGTCTGCGAACGGCCGCAGCGGGGAGGCTCGCGCGAGACACACTTGTTGACGGTCAGTCGCCGCCCGCCCATGCCTCCCGAGATCGTTCCGCTGCTGCAGCTCGCCGGCCTGGTGGCCGTGGGGCTGCTGCTGCGCAGCCGCGTGATGCTCGTGCTCGTCGCGGCGGTGATGGTGGGGCTGGTGGTGTTCGACATCCATCCGTCGGACCTCGCCACCAGCACGCCCGAGCAGCTCGGGATGGCGTTCGGCGGCATCGCGGTCGGCCTGCTCGCCGGTCTCTGGGCGGTGGCGGCCCGCCGCGAGCGTGTCGACGCGAAGCGCTGGGCGAAAGAGATCGAGGCGTCCTCTCCGCGCCTGCGGGGCGCGGCCGCGCCGGCGAAGCGCACCTCGGGCGCGGCCTGGGTCGTCGTCTCGCTGCTGGTCGCGGTGGCGGCGGGGGCGGGGCTGTACGTCGAGGGCAACACGGTGCCGGAATGGCGGCGCACGGTGGACGGCTGGCTGGCCTCGCCGACGGTGCAGGCCTTCGGGCTGCCGGGCCTGCACGGGGCGAAGGCCGCTCCGACCGGGCCCGGGGCGCAGGCATCGGGGTCCGCGGCGGCGCCGGCGGGGAAGGGCAGCGGGGCCAAGGGCAGCGGCGACAAGGGTACCGGGGACAAGCCGCGGGCCCGCCCGGTCGCCACCGGCGAGCGTCCGCAGGGCGACATGCGTCACTGCCTGGATCAGGGCGGGACCTCGGACGTGCTTCGCTGCGCGGAGCGGGGGCGCTGATCGCAGACGGCTCGGATGAGTTCACTGATTGCATTGCAATCAGCGACTACAGTCGAAGCCCACGCCGATACGGTCGACCCCGCCATGGCCAGCATCACCATCCGCAACCTCGAGGACGACATCAAGCAGCGCCTGCGGGTGCGTGCCGCAGAGCGCGGCCACTCGATGGAGGAAGAAGCGCGGGATATCCTGCGCCGGGCCCTCGGCGATGACTTGCCACGCGACCTGGCCGCCGCGATCCGCGCCCGCGTTGCACCGGCCGCGCGAGCGGACCTCGACCTTCCCGCTCGTGAACCGATGCGCCAGCCGCCGCAGCTCGGCCGCCGGCCGCGATGATCATCCCCGACCCATCGTCCTGTCCGAACTCCTGTGACCGCATCCTGCCGTTCGATCGTGCCGCGGCGCGCGCGTACGCCGCCATAGCCGCCGAGCGCCGAGCGGCGGGGCGTCCGATCAGTCAGTTCGACTGCCAGATCGCCGCGATCGCCCGCGCGCGCGTGGCCACCGTGGCGACACGCAACACGAACGACTACGAGGGCTGCGGCATCGAGCTGATCGACCCCTGGGCGTAGCCCATCTCGGGGATGGGCGATGTGACGCCCATGCCACCGTGATTGCCGAAGACTGACGCTGGATGGCCCGGTTTCGAGGAGCCGATCACGCAGTCGCCCGCAGGCTCGCCCCGTCTCGCCTGGCGCGAGGCGGGGCTCCGCCGATGAGCGGCTCGAGGTGCTTCAGGACAGCTTTCGCTTCTTCGTTTCGTAGGACGAGGCGTCCCCGGCGATAACCGGTCGGGTGGCAACGACCACCAAACGCCAGATCAGCGAGTCGCCGTTCAGGAGCGTCAAGTTCTCCTTCGAGAAGGGTTCGGTCTTGCCGTTGGGCTGATTGACCTGGATGCCGTTGCGAATGAGGTACCACTGCCAGGTCGTCACGCTGTCGGCGTCCGCCGTTCCGTCCGAGAGGATGTAGAGGCCGGCGGGGTAGTGGCGGCCGCTGCTCACGCTGGCGCGGGCCGGATTGAGCGCGCTCGCCTGGTGCAGGGTCCCGTCAGGCGCGGTGACATAGTTGAAGCCCGATCCGTTCTGTCGTGCCGCCTCGAGGACGTCGATGATCTTCGGACTGTCTTTGTCGATGGTGACGGTGGTCTGGTACTGGATTCCTACAACGCGAAGACTGACAGAGATGGCAGGCACGTGGCTCTCCGGAGTGACGTTGCCCGAGGACGTCGAAGGGGGGCGGGTCTGACGCTCACACATCGATGCGCCGCTGCCATCCGCTGCCCTGTGGACGACGCCCCGGGGATGCAGGCGAACCACCCAAGATTCGGGGTGCCCCGATGATCCGGGCGGACTATGCTCCCGCGACGCCGAGGGCCCGATGCCTGAGGCGTGAAGGTCGGTTCGGGCGTGTCCGACCGAGAACGCCCCGGTCGTGTTCAGCCGGAACGTGTGACCATCGAATCTGCGACACTCGTCTTCATCCGGCCGCCTCCCGCATGGCGGCCGTCTCACGCCGTTCGCGACCGACACGCGCCTCGTGCCGGCCGCCTCCCCTCCCTCGGAGCCCTCCATGCCCGAACACGCGCCCTCCAGGCACTCTCCGATCGATATCCTCGCGAGCCTCACGCCCCTGATCCTCGGCGTGTGTGTCACCGGTGTCGGCGCGCTGTTCACGCATGTCTACAACCATCGACAGCTGCAGATCAATCAGCTGACGGCCCTCGACAAGTTCCGGCCGCTCCTCGTGTCGGACCGGCCCGAGGAGCGTGAGTTCGCCTATGCGTCGTTCGCGGCGCTCGGCTACCAGGACCTGGCGCTGAAGATGATCGCGGTGCGGCAAGACGGCGCGGGCAGGGCGGTGGCGCAGGAGATCAAGGCCACCGGCGACGCCGCCACGCGTGCCGCGGCAACCCAGGCCCTGAACACGATTCCCGCCCAGGTCTACCTGCATATCGGCGACGAATCCGGCCGTGCGCGGGCGCTCGAGCTCTCGCAGTTGATCCGTGCCGCGGGCTTCCAGCCGATGGGCGTGGAGAACATCGCGGGCAAGGCGATCGCGCCAGCGAGGACCCAGGTCCGCTACTTCAACGACGCGGACAAGGAGGCCGCGGACACGGTCGCGGGCACGCTGCGCAGCCATGGCGTCGGCGACGCGGCCGCGCAGAAGGTGAACTTGCTCAAGGCCCGACCGGGCAGCATCGAGGTGTGGTTCGCGAAGCCGGGGGCGTGAGCGGTGACCGCCCGCAGACACACCCCGCCTCTCCGACCTGTCTGAAGTCGCCATTCCGATGTGCTGCGCCCGGGCTTGCAGCGTCTGCCGGAGCGGGTCAGCGTGAGGGCGGTAGGCGCCAACTCATTTCAGCTCAGGGTGCGATGACTTCAAGCCGAGCAGAATAGCTCTTGTAGGGCCTTGGGTCGCGGGTGAGCACGCTCAGGTGCCACGACGGTTTGCGGGTTGAGTGGTTTCGTCGCCTCGAATGAAGCTCATGATTTCGTCCGCGCCGAGTTGCCTGAACTCTGCGCTGAAAGACCGGCGCACTCGAGCCGCTGCAGCCTTCAGCTTGGGCCGACGATCCTCCTTGACGCTCGTTCCTACCAGAGTGATGACGATCCGGCTGCCTTCGAGGCTGAAGGCGACTTCGCTGCCTGGAGCGACCCCGGCTGCCAGGCGGATGTGCTTGGGGATGGTGACTTGCCCCTTCCCGGTGACGACCATGGCGCCCTCGACAGTAAGAATTTGAAGTTGAAATCCTGCCGAGGACGCCGGCGCCGCGCAACGGGCTTCGAATCTGACGCCTGACTCATTGGCGGCGAGGGCCGGGGGCGCGGTGACGCTCACGGCCTGCTGACCGGAGCGGGCCGCCGCCGTGGCCCGACGAGAGCGGGATCCGCCCGACCGGGCGCCTCTGCCCCCGATTCGGGCGGCGCGCCCCGCTCCGGTTCATCCGGGCACCGAGGCCACGCTCCCCCCGCGGCCACCCCCCGGATTGCCACGCCCAGCGCGGCCGCCGTCCGTGGCGCGATCCTTGCGTATAGTCGGACCGCTCCCCGAC
Organism: Burkholderiales bacterium; assembly: GCA_027489195.1. GTDB lineage: Bacteria > Pseudomonadota > Gammaproteobacteria > Burkholderiales > Burkholderiaceae_E > UBA4615. The sequence continues at coordinate 10,316 of JAIYAG010000606.1, forward strand.
CTCCGGAACGCCTCGCCGTGAACGCACGCCTCGCGCCTCGCCGCGCCCAGAAGGCCTCGACATCCGCCGCGCGCCCGCGCAAGGCCGCTGCCCACACCGCCCACGCCTCGAACGGCAACGGCGCCGCGGCCCCCGAGCGCGACCCGCTGATCCGCGACATCCGCCTGCTCGGCCGCCTGCTCGGCGACGTGATCCGCGAGCAGGAGGGCCGCGACGCCTACGAGCTGGTGGAGAAGGTCCGCCAGCTCTCGGTGGCGGGCCGCCTCAAGCAGGACAAGGCGGCGACCACCGCCCTGAGCCGCCTGCTCAAGAGCCTCACCACCGACCAGACGGTGTCGGTGATCCGCGCCTTCTCGTACTTCTCGCACCTGGCCAACATCGCCGAGGACCGCCATGCGGTGCGCCGACGCGAGGACCTGGCGCGCGCGGGCACGCTGCAGGAGGGCTCGCTGGCGCTGACCTTCGATCGGCTGGCGGCCAAGGACGTGCGCGCGGCCGACATCGTGGAGACGCTGCGCCACGCGTACATCTCGCCGGTGCTCACCGCCCATCCGACCGAGGTGCAGCGCAAGAGCCTGCTGGACGCCGAGCGCGCGATCGCGGAGCTGGTGGCCGAGCGCGACGCGCTGGCGCTGCCGCGCGACCTCGCCCGCAACGAGGCGGCGCTGCGCGCCCGCGTCACGCAGCTCTGGCAGACGCGGATGCTGCGCTACACCAAGCTCACGGTGGCCGACGAGGTCGAGAACGCGCTGTCGTACTACCGCTCGACCTTCCTGCCGCAGATCCCGCGGATGTACGCCGAGATCGAGGAGGCGCTGCCGGGCCACGAGATCGCGAGCTTCTTCCGGATGGGCAACTGGATCGGCGGCGACCGCGACGGCAATCCGAACGTGACGGCCGCCACCCTCGACATGGCGCTCGCGCGGCAGGCCGAGACGGTGCTGCGCTTCTACCTGACCGAGGTGCACGAGCTGGGCGCGGAGCTGTCGCTGTCCACGCTGCTGGTGCGGATCACGCCCGAGATGCAGGCGCTCGCCGAGCGCTCGGCCGACCCGAACGAGCACCGCTCGGACGAGCCCTACCGGCGCGCGCTGGTGGGCATCTACGCGCGGCTGGCGGGCACGCTGCACGCGCTGACCGGCACCGAGGCGCTGCGCCATGCGGTGGCGCCGCAGGCCCCGTACGCGGGCGCCGACGAGTTCCTCGCCGACCTGCGCACGATCGAGGACTCGCTGTCCAAGCACCACGGCCGCGCGCTGATCGCAGGCCGCCTGGCGCCGCTGATCCGCGCGGTGCAGGTCTTCGGCTTCCACCTCGCGACGGTGGACCTGCGCCAGTCCTCGGACAAGCACGAGGCGGTGGTGGCGGAGCTGCTGCAGGTGGCGCGCATCGCACCCGACTACTCGGCGCTGCCCGAGGCCGAGCGGCGCACGCTGCTGCTGTCCTTGCTCAACGATGCGCGCGGACTGCGGGTGCGCGGCCATGCGTACTCGGACCATGCGCGCTCGGAACTCGCGATCTTCGACCTGGCGCTGGTGCAGCTCGCACGCTTCGGCCGGCAGGCGATCCGCCACTACATCATCTCGCACACCGAGGACGTGAGCGACCTGCTGGAGGTGCTGCTGCTGCAGAAGGAGGCGGGCCTCTTGCGCGGCACGCTGGACGACGGCGCGGTGGCGGACCTGATCGTCTCGCCGCTCTTCGAGACCATCGGCGACCTGCGCAACGCCGCGCCCATCATGCAGGCCTACTACGCGCTGCCGGGCGTGCAGGCGATGATCGTGCGCTCGGGGGCCGAGCAGGACGTGATGCTGGGCTACAGCGACAGCAACAAGGACGGCGGCTTCTTCACGTCGAACTGGGAGCTGTACCGCGCGGAGGTGGCGCTGCTGGAGTTCTTCGGCCCGCTGCGCGTGTCGCATGGCGTGACGCTGCGGCTCTTCCACGGCCGGGGCGGCACGGTGGGCCGCGGTGGCGGCCCGAGCTACCACGCGATCCTCGCGCAGCCCCCGGGCACGGTGAACGGCCAGATCCGCCTGACCGAGCAGGGCGAGGTGATCTCGTCGAAGTACGCCAACCCCGCCAACGGCCGGCAGAACCTCGAGACGCTGGTGGCGGCGACGCTCGAGGCGACGCTGCTGCATCCGACCAAGCCCGCGCCGCGCGCCTTCCTCGAGACCGCGCAGGCCCTCTCCGTGGCGAGCATGGCGGCCTACCGCAAGCTGGTCTACGAGACGCCGGGCTTCACCGACTTCTTCTTCGAGCTCACGCCGATCCGTGAGATCGCAGAGCTCAACATCGGCTCGCGGCCGGCCTCGCGCAAGGCCACGCGCGCGATCGAGGACCTGCGGGCCATCCCCTGGGGCTTCTCCTGGGGGCAGTGCCGGATCGCGCTGCCGGGCTGGTGCGGCTTCGGCACCGCGGTGCGCCAGTACCTCGATGCGGACCCGGCGCAGCACGACGCACGCCTGGCGCTGCTGCGCCGGATGATGAAGGAATGGCCGTTCTTCCGGACCCTGATGTCGAACCTGGACATGGTGCTGGCCAAGACCGATCTCGGCATCGCGTCGCGCTACCTGGAGCTGGTGGGCGACCGCAAGCTCGCGAAGAAGGTGTTCACCGCGATCGTCACCGAGTACGAGGCGGCCAACGACGCGCTGGCCCGCGTCAGCGGCGAGCCGCGGCGCCTCGCCTCGAACCCGGCGCTCGCACGCGCGATCGAGCACCGCTTCCCTTACCTCGATCCGCTGAACCACCTGCAGGTGGAGCTGATGCGGCGCTACCGGCAGCGGCCGGCCGGCGAGCCGGTGAACCCGCGCGTGCAGCGCGGCATCCACCTGTCGATCAACGGCGTGGCCGCGGGCCTGCGCAACACGGGCTGACACGATGAGTGCCTCCGCCGACGACGGCGCCGAAGCCCTGCTCGGCGCCCCCCTCACCCCGCGCGACGTCGCGATCAAGGACCTCGGCCGCGCGCTGCTGCCCTCGCCCGTGGCGCGCCACCTCGGCGACTCGGCGCTGCGCTACGTGGGCGCGGCCGACAAGGTGCTGCTCGACGACGCGGTCTCCGCGATCCGCAGCGACGCCGACGCCGGCGAGCGCGCGGCCTTCGAGCTGGCCGGCCCGCGCGACCGCATCTTCTTCGACCCGCGCACGGTACGCGTGGGCATCGTCACCTGCGGCGGCCTGTGCCCGGGGCTGAACAACGTCGTGCGCGGCCTGGTGCTGGAGCTGTCCTACGGCTACGGGGTGCGGCACATCCTGGGCTTCCGCTTCGGCTACGAGGGGCTGATCGCCCGTCACGGCCACGTGCCGGTGCCGCTCACGCCCGAGGTGGTGGCGCACATCCACCACGACGGCGGCACGATGCTCGGCTCCTCGCGCGGCGAGCAGGACACCGGCGAGGTGGTCGACAACCTCGAGGCCAACGGCATCGGCATCCTGTTCGTGATCGGCGGCGACGGCACGCTGCGCGGCGCGCTGCGGCTGGCCGCGGAAGTCGAGCGGCGCGGCCTGAAGATCTCGGTCGTCGGCATCCCGAAGACCATCGACAACGACATCCCGTTCATCGACCGCAGCTTCGGCTTCGTGAGCGCGTATTCGGCCGCGGTCGACGTGATCCGCAGCGCGCGCGTCGAGGCGACGGGCGCGAAGGACGGCATCGGGCTGGTCAAGCTGATGGGCCGGCACTCGGGCTTCCTCGCGTGCCAGGCGGCGCTGGCCTCCACCGAGGTGGACCTGGTGATGATCCCGGAGGTGCCGGTGTCGCTCGCCGACGCGTCGTCGGTGTACACGCACCTCTCCAAGATCCTCGATCGCAAGGGCCATGCGGTGATCGTGGTGGCCGAGGGCGCGGCGCAGGAGCAGATCGGGTCTCCGGCCGGCGTGCCGGGCACCGACAAGAGCGGCAACGCGAAGCTCAAGGACATCGGCACCTTCCTGCGCGACCGGCTGGGCGAGCACTTCGCGGGGCGGGGGCGGGAGGTGACGGTCAAGTACATCGACCCGAGCTACGCGATCCGCAGCGTGCCGGCCTGTCCGTCGGACAGCATCTACTGCTGGAACATGGCGCGCAACGCGGTGCATGCCGCGATGGCGGGCAACACCGAGACGATCATCGGGCGCTGGCACGGGCGCTTCGTGCACGTGCCGATGCAGTTGGCGACCCGCGGCCGGCGGCAGGTGGATCCGTCGGGGGACCTGTGGTCGTCGGTGATCGAGTCGACGGGGCAGCCTCGGATCTTCGCCTGAGGGCTCAGGCCGGCCCCGTCGGCGAAACTCGATCTTGCGCCAGCGTCTTGGCTCAACCGGTTGCAAGCGTCAGGTGCCCGACCGGTTCGGCCGCCGGCCGTACCCTGATTTCGATGTCGTAGCCGAGGCGATTCAGACAATCCATCAGCTTGCGCTCAGACAGGTTGGTGAAGTCGCCACGCATCATGCCCGACACCTTCGGCTGCGGAATGCCCATGCGCGTGGCCGCCGCCTGTTGGGTCAGTCCAAGCGCACGTATCGCGTTCCTGATCTCGACCACCAGGCCGGTCTTGATCTTCAGCTTCTCGGCGTCGGGTAATCCAAGGTCGGCGAAGACGTTGCCCGAACTGCGCTGAATCTCGACGCCTTCAATGATTCGTTTTTTCATTTCGGAGTCCCTGTGCCAATGCCTCGGCCACTTTGAGTCGAGCGCGGATGATGTCCATGTCGGGCTTCGGTGTGGCGATGCCGCTCTTGCTCTTCTTCTGGAAGCAGTGCAGGACGAACACGGCTTCCGCGAACTTCACCGTGTAGACCGCTCGATACGTGCCGCCGGCATCGTCTTCGACGACCTCCAGCACGCCGGCACCACTGAAGCCCCTGAGCACCTTCGCTGCATCGTCCTGGTCGCCCATCTGCGCCAGCGACAGCGCGTAACCGAAACGCCTGCGCACCGCGGGCGGCAATGCCATCAAATCCTTGAAGCTGCTCGCGATCCATTCGAGCGGTTTTTCTTTGCCGGCCATGACGCCACGTTATACCTGTTCAGGTAAACACACAAGCAGCCCGCAGCGTGCCGGCCTGCCCGTCGGACAGCATCTACTGCTGGAACATGGCGCGCGATGCGGTGCATGCGGCGATGGCTGGGAACACCGAGACGATCATCGGGCGCTTCGTGCACGTGCCGATGCAGCTCGCCACGCGGGGGCGCAGGCAGGTGGATCCGTCGGGGGACCTGTGGTCGTCGGTGATCGAGTCGACGGGGCAGCCTCGGATCTTCGCCTGACGCAGAGGCCCCGCGGCGGGCAGCGCTGAAGAGGTCGCCTACTGCGCCTGCGTGGCCTTCAGGAAGTCGCTCAGGGCCGCCAGCCCCAGCTCGGGACGCTCTTCCTGCGGCACGTGCCCGACACCGGGCAGCGCGGCCAGGCGGGCGTTCGGCAGGGCACCGAGGTAGTCCTGGGCATTGGCGAACGGGATCATCGCGTCCTGCTCGCCCCAGATCAGCAGCGTGGGCACCCGGATGCCGCGCAGTTGCGGGACCGGGTCGGTGAGCACCGTCTGCCGCATCCGCGCGAGCATGGCCTGGCGGGCGCCCGGCGCCAGCATCATCTCGTGGTAGCGCGTGGCGAGCGCCGGGGTCATCACGCTCGGATCGGCGTAGGCCGGCTCCAGACTCATCGTCAGCAGCGGCTTCGGCAGCACGAAGCGCATCACGGCGAGCGAGGCCGGCACATCCGCCGCGCGGCCGTACTCGAACCCGGGGCTCGCGAAGCCGTCCGGGGCGACGAGCACGAGGCGCTCGACGCGCTCCGGATGGCGGGCCGCGAAGGTCCACGCCAGCCGGCCGCCGATCGAGTGCCCGGCGAGGGTGGCCCGGGCCAGCCCCAGGCTGTCCATCACCGCGACGATCAGCGCCATGCTGCGTGCGTCGCTGTAGTCGCCTGTCGGGTCCGGATCGCTCAGGCCGTTGCCGGGCAGGTCGAAGCGCACGACTCGGTAGGTCGACTCGAGCGCCGAGGCCCAGGTCTCCCAGGTGTGCAGGCTCGAGCCGAAGCCGTGGATGAAGAGGATCGCCGGTGCATCGCGCGGTCCGGTGTCCCGCAGGTGGAGCCGCCACGGGCCCACCGGCCTGAGGTCGCCCGGCGCGCGCAGGTAGACGGCTTCCAGCGACGCGCGATCGCGATCGGGTGTCCACAGCCAGGCCGCCAGGGCCAGCAGCGCGACGAGGGCGATGCCGCCCGCCAGTGCGAGGATCTTCAAGGGTCTGCCTGATCGGAGGCTCGGGGGCGCACGCGAGCGCGTCGGTCGCAGCGTCGACGTGCAGCGCCGATGCGCTAGTCTCTCACGGCGTCGGCGGCAGCCAGGACCGACGCCGGCCTCCGATGCTGCCCGTCCTCGCCCTCGTCTTCACGCTCGTTCGCACCCTCGTCGCCCCTGCCCCGGACCGCGCATGACCCACGCCGACGCCATCGTGTTCGACGCCCCGCAGTCGCTGTCGGTGCGTGAACTGGAACTCAAGCCCTTCGAGGCCGCGGACCTGGAGGTCGAGGTCAGCTTCAGCGGTATCAGCACCGGCACCGAGCGGCTGCTGTGGGACGGCACGATGCCGCCGTTCCCGGGCCTGGGCTATCCGCTGGTCCCGGGGTACGAGACCGTCGGGACCGTGGTGCGGGCTGGCGAGAACGCCTCGGTGCCGGTGGGCAGCCATGTCTTCGTCCCTGGGTCGTACGCCTTCGTCGGCGTACGCAACATCTTCGGCGGTGCCGGCTCGCGACTGATCGTGCCGCACGACCGGGTGGTGCAGGTGGCCCCGGCGCTCGGGCCCCGATCGGTCCTGCTGGCCCTGGCCGCCACCTGCTATCACACCGTCGCGCTCGGTGGGCTGCGCGAGCCGCTCGTCGCGCCCGACCTGATCGTCGGCCACGGCGTGATGGGGCGGCTGCTGGCCCGGATCACGCTGGCGCTCGGCCTGCCCGCGCCCACGGTCTGGGAGACCCAGCCGGCGCGGCGCACGGGCGGCACGGGCTACCCGGTCATCGAACCCGCGGACGATGCGCGCAAGGACTATCGCGCGATCTACGACGTGAGCGGCGATGCCGCCCTGCTCGACACCCTGATCGGTCGCCTGGCCCCGGGCGGCGAGGTGGTGCTGGCCGGGTTCTACAAGCAGAGCCTGAGCTTCGCCTTCGCGCCGGCCTTCATGCGCGAGGCGCAGATCCGGGTCGCGGCCCAGTGGAAGAAGCACGACCTGCTGGCCGTGACCGCGCTGGTGGAGTCGGGGGCCCTGTCGCTCGAGGACCTCATCACGCACACGATGACTCCGGCCCGCGCCCGCGAGGCCTACGAAGTCGCCTTCGGCGATCCTCACTGCCTGAAGATGATGATCGACTGGAAGGCGTGAAGGCACTGGAAGGCATGAAGGCGAACGTGAGCGCGCGCCGGGTGCGCGCATCGAACCAGAGGAGACGAGCATGACGATCCGATACCTGAAGCGCGGCCAGGACGCCGCGTCCGCGAGCCAGGCCGACACCGAGGTGCGCGCCACCGTCGAGGCGATCATCGCCGAGGTCGAGCAGCGCGGGGACGAGGCGGTGCGCGAGTACTCGCGCCGCTTCGACGGCTGGGACCCGGCCGAGTTCAGGCTCTCGCAGGCGCAGATCGAACGGGCCGTCGCGCGGCTCTCGGCGCGCGAGACCGAGGACATCCTGTTCGCGCAGACGCAGATCCGGAACTTCGCGCGGATCCAGCGCGCCTCGATGCAGGACGTCGAGGTGGAGACCCTGCCCGGCGTGGTGCTCGGCCACCGCCACATCCCGGTCGCCGCGGTGGGCTGCTACGTGCCCGGCGGCAAGTACCCGATGATCGCGTCGGCGCACATGAGCGTGCTGACCGCGAAGGTCGCGGGCGTCGGGCGCATCGTCGCGACCGCGCCGCCCTTCCAGGGCGAGCCGCATCCGGCGATCGTCGCGGCGATGCACTTCGCCGGCGCCGACGAGATCCTCGCGCTCGGGGGCGTGCAGGCGGTCGCGGCGATGGCGATCGGCACGGCGTCCGTCGCGCCGGTGGACATGCTGGTGGGGCCGGGCAACATGTTCGTCGCCGAGGCCAAGCGCCAGCTCTTCGGGCGGGTGGGCATCGATCTCTTCGCCGGACCCACCGAGACCCTGGTCATCGCCGACGACTCGGCCGACGCCGAGATGTGCGCGATCGACCTGCTCGGGCAGGCCGAGCACGGCCCGACCTCGCCCGCGATCCTGCTGACCGACAGCGAGGCGCTGGCGCGCGCGACGCTGCTCGAGGTCGAGCGCCAGCTCGCGATCCTGCCCACCGCACCGATCGCGCGCGTGTCGTGGGCCGAGCACGGCGAGGTCATCGTCTGCGACACCCGTGAGGCGCTGCTCGCCAAGGCCGACGAGCTCGCCTTCGAGCACGTGCAGGTGCTGACCCGCGACCCCGACTGGTTCCTCGCGAACATGACGAACTACGGCGCGCTGTTCCTCGGGCCGCGCACCAACGTCAGCTTCGGCGACAAGGTGATCGGCACCAACCACACGCTGCCCACCAAGCGCAACGCGCGCTACACCGGCGGGCTGTGGGTGGGCAAGTTCCTGAAGACCTGCACCTTCCAGCGCGTGACGAGCGACGCGGCGTCGGCCACGATCGGCGAGTACTGCTCGCGGCTGTGCCACATGGAGAACTTCGCCGGGCACGGCGAGCAGGCCAACCTGCGCGTGCGGCGGTATGGCGGGCAGCCCGAGTTGCCGTGGTATCAGCCTGCGATGCCGACGTCGGACTGACCGCTCCGACGCCGGCGGGCGGCCTCACTCCAGCCCGAACCCCAGACGCTTCAGCGAGTCCCGCAGCGTGTGGCGGCCGGTGAGGCTGTCCGGGCCGCGCACGCGCGACGCCGCCTGCGCCGACCAGGCGACCTCGGTCATCCGCTGCGACGCCTGGAAGGCGCGCATCGCCGGCTCGTAGCGCTCGACTTCGGCCGGCTCGGCGCGGGCGTCGTAGCGCTCGAGGTGCAGCACCGCCGGCTGCGGCAGGCGCGGCTTGACCTCGGCCGGGCGGGCCGGGTCGGGCCAGCCGATGCACAGGCCGAACACCGCGAACGCGTCGGGCGGCAGGCCGAGCACCTCGGCCACCTGCTCGGGGTGGTTGCGCATCGCGCCGATGTAGCAGGTGCCCAGCCCCAGGGACTCGGCCGCCACCAGCGCGTTCTGCGCGGCGAGCGCGGCGTCCACCGAGGCCACGAGGAACATCTCGAGGAAGCGGTTGGCATCGGCGCGGCCGCCCCCGCGCTCGCTGACCCGGTCCAGGCGCGACAGGTCGGCGATGAACACCAGCAGCAGCGGGCAGTCGCGCACCTGTGCCTGGCCGGCCGCGAGTCCGGCCAGCGTCGCGCGGCGCGCCGGGTCGGTCACCGCGACCACGCTCCAGGCCTGCAGGTTCGACGAGGTGGGCGCCGACTGCGCCGCGGCCACGAGGGTCTGCAGCGTGCCCTCGGGCAGCGGCCTCGCGTCGAACGCACGGACGGTCCGGTGCCGCATCAGCACGTCGATCGTCTCGCCACCGGGCAGGGTGCCCTGCGGGCGGGCATCGCCGTAGCGGGCACGCAGCAGCGCGTCGGACAGGGGGGCGGGCGGGGTCTGGGCGGGGATCGGGGCGTTCATGGGCGGGGCAGGGGGTAGAGGTCAGGAGCGGCAGAAGTATAGGCAGTGGCAGGCAATCCCTGATTCGCGTGAGCGCTGAGCGAGCCAGTGCGACGGTTGGCGCAGCCCGTCGTCGCCCCCTCTCCCTCACCACAAACGATCGGCTGCCCATGGCACACCGTCTCTCGGCGTCGCTGTCCTTCAGGCCGTTGCGCACCGACTGGGCCGCACCGTCTCGCGCGGGTGTCCGACGGGTGAAGTCCGGCCGCAGGCCGGACTTCAGGGGCAAGCTGTTTGAGGTCGGCCGCAGGCCGGCCGAGTTCTTGCCCCGGCCCGTCGGGCGCCTGCGCGAGACGGGGACCCCGGGCGAAGCCCGGGGTGCGGCCCTCGGAGGAAGCAACGGCCTGAAGGACAGCGACGCCGCGCGCCAACCGACGACCGCACGACACCCTCACTCCGGATCGTTCAACGCCTCCGACACCGAATGCGCCGAACGGTCCTGCTGCTCCGCCAGGTCCATCCCCAGCCGCAGCACCCGCTCGACAACCTCCTGACACGGCCTGGCCAGTGCCCGCCGCGCACACCGCAGCGCCTCGTCGAACTCGCCCGCGCGCCGCAGCAGGTCCACCTCGATCGCATCGCCGATGCCCGCCTCCCGGCCCGGCGGCTTGCCCGCCGCGCGCGCCATCCGCATCGCCGACACCGCCAGCAGCCGGCAGTGCACCGCCGCCTCGTCGTCCTCCTCGTCGTCGGCGACCCAGGCCGCCGACAGCGTCGACCAGAACGCGTCGTCCGGCTTGCCCGCGCCGGCCTGCAGCCGCGCCAGGCACAGGAACTCGCATGACTTGTCGGGCAGCACCGGGTCGTCGAGCTGCTCGCGGTAGTCCTCCTCGATGACGCCGGTCTGCGCGCCGGGCAGCAGCTTCGCGAGGTCGCGCGCGCAGTAGCCGCAGCCCGGGCAGCGCTGCACCTGGTGCACGAGCGTGCCGCGCGCCATGCCCGGCATCCGCGTGTCGAGGTCGGGCGCGCCGATGGTGTTCGTGCTGCCGACGACGACGACCTCGGTGGAGTCGCCGCAGGCAGCGCATCGGACGGTGTTGGCGAAGAGGGTGGTCATGGGGGTCCGGGTGGATGTCCGCGATCGTCCTGCGGCTGCGCGATTGTCGCTCGAAGCGGTGGAGGGGCTTCGAAACGGGCGGGGTGGGTGCATGACCTGGGTCAGGGTTCATCGAGCGACCGCTCGTCAGTGGCTCCCTCTGCTGGCCATATCGGGCAAGGAGCACTTCGCCAGCGGATCCTGGTTGCCACATCGCGCCGCACGTCGCATGGACCAGCTTGCCGAATTGGGGTGTAGTGCGTATCGTGTGTATCGACGTCGATGAGTAGCCGAGAGCTTCTGCGTCGACTGCAGCGCGATGGTTGGGTGATCTGGGCCGTGCGCGGACTCCACCATGTCCTTCGACATCCTTGCAAACCGGGACACATCAGCCTGCCTCATCCGAAGAAGGATCTTGGCATCGGGCTGGTCAGGAAGCTGTTGATCCAGGCTGGCATCGAATCGAGCGCCCAATGAGATACCCCATCGCCATCGAACCCGGTACGCGTCGACGCGCCTGGGGTGTCGTCGTCCCCGACCTGCCCGGTTGCTTCTCGGCGGCCGATTCCGGTGTCGACGAAGCGATCGACAAGGCTCGAGAGGCGATCGCGGTCTGGATCGAGTCGGCGGTCGATGCGGGCGAGGCGATCCCCGTGCCGTCGTCGATCGATGCGCTTCGCAAGTCACCGGACTACGAAGGCTGGATCTGGGCGGTGGTCGACGTGGATCCGGCGATCCTCGACGAGACGGTCGAGCGCGTGAACATCACGCTGCCGCGTCGGGTGCTCGCACGGCTCGACGCGAAGGCGCGGCAGGCCGGGGCGACGCGGTCGGGGTTCATCGCTCAGCTTGCGCTGGCGGCGAAGTGAGGCTCGTGTCGCGTGCAGCGAGCCTGGCGCTGTACCAGAACCTCGGGCGTATCCACCCGGTAGTCCGCTGGCAAGCGCACCGCCTGGCTTGCGCCGATAGTCAAGATCTTCGAAGTCTGTCGAGTCATTCATCTCTCCCATCGATGGCCGCGGTTCTCGACCGAGCGCTGCAAGCATATTCGTCGAGCGGCCTGTGACGGGCTGGAGAGTCCCTCAATCGATCACCACCACCCTCCCGAACGGCGCCTCCACCACCCCCGCCACCCCCTCCGGCACCGCCCAGATCACCGGCCACCGCGGCCTGAACCGCGCCGGGCCGTCGAGATCCGTCAGCACGACGCCGATGTCCGGCCGCGCGGCATCGGCGGCCTCGAGCAGCGGCGTGAAGTCGGTGCCGCCGCGGCCCTGCACGGTCAGCGCGGGCAGGCGGACCTCGCCCGGATCGAAGCGCTCGATGCGCCGCACGCGGTCGTCGCCGATCACCAGCACCAGGCCGGCCTCGGCGCGCCGCGCGATGGCCTCGATCTCGCGCACGAAGCGCTCGAGCAGCGCGTCGTCGATGGAGCCGGAGACGTCGGCGATGACGGCCAGCCGGGGCACCCGGCGGCTCGAGGTGGTGCCGGGCTCGAAGGGCATGCGGTGGCCGGCGCGGTTGCGGCCCTGGTTGGCGAGCCATGAGCGCGATGGGCGGGACCACGACAGCTCGGGGCGCATCGCCAGGCTGCGAGCCAGGCGCACGCGCAGGGTCTGCTCCCAGGGCGTGCGGCTGCGCGGCAGGTCGGCGCCGAGGCTGCGCAGCATGGAGTGCAGGCCGTCGCCGGCATGCGCGCGCACGAGGCGCTCGGCCCACTCGCGCAGGCGCTCGGCCTCGCCTTCGGGGGGCTCGTTCTCGGCGGTGCCGGTCAGCAGGTCGACGGGCGTGTCGCCGCCGAGCGCGCGCACGCGGGCGGCGCGCGGGCCGTCGCGGCGGGGCTCGCCGTCCTCCTTCGGCAGGCGGTCGTCGAGGGTCCGGTACAGGCGCTCGACGTCCCAGGCGGCGAGCAGGCGCGCTGGGTCCTCGTGGACGGCGAGGGTCGCGAACAGCAGGCGCTCGAGGGTGACGGCGTCGTCGGGCAGGCGCAGCCAGGCGACCTGGCCGAGGGTGGTGTTGACGATCGCGTCGGCGCAGGTGTTGAAGAGCTTCGTGTCGACGTCGCCGATCCGGCGGCGCAGCGCGACCAGGCGCTGCACGTGGCGCAGCGCGACGTGCAGCACGGCATGGGCGACGAGGCCGGCCTGGCGCTCGACGGGCAGGGCTTCGAAGGAGGCGCCGTAGCGCAGGGTTTCGCCGTCGGTGACGAGGGGCGGGGCATCGTGGCCGTGGCCGTGGCCGTCGCGGTCGCCGTCGCCGTCGCCCGCGCCCGCGCCGTCGGAGCGCTCGGCCTGCGCCGGCAGGTCGACGTGCCGCACCCACAGCGCGAGGCCGCCGGTGGACGGCGCGTGCTCGACCATTCGCTCGACGGCGCGGGTGCCGCGGTGCTCGAAGGGGGCGCGCCCCGGCATCGCGTCGCCTACCCCGCGCGCCGTTCGATGTGCCGTCGGTACGCGTCGCTGTCGAGCACCGCCGTCTCCAGCCCGCGCTCGAGCGCACGCTGCATCAGCAGCTCCATCGCCAAGGTCTGCGCCTCGCGGATCGGCAGGGGCTCGCGCGCCGGCGCGTCGGGGAGCTGGTCGACGATCTCCAGCGCGCGCGCCATCGTCGCCTCGTCGTTCGCGGCGCCGAGCAGGCCGTAGACCATGCCGTACAGGCCGTCGAGGGAGGCGGGCAGGCGCGCGGCGGTGTCGGGGCCGGGGCGTGCGGCGAGCAGCGCGACGACGTCGACCGAGGCGCGCAGCTCGCGCAGCACGCCGAAGAACTCGGCGGCGTTGGCCGCGCCGATGCGGCCCTGCACGAGGGTGCGCTTGACGCCCTCGGACACGCCGGACTTGAGCACGTCCGACACGTCCTCCCAGCCACGCGGGCTGGCGCCCACGAGGTGGTCGCCGGCGAGCTGGCTCTCGGTGTCGTCGAGGCGGTCGGGGCGGGTGCGCAGGTAGGCCATCACCTCGGGCGCGAAGCCGCGCTCGACGGCGTGCGCGAGGAAGGCGTCGACGACGGTCTGCACGTTGAGGTGGAACATGCGGTCGGCGAGCGCGGTGCCCATGTCGTGCACCGCGGCGCCGTGGAAGCTGGCGTTGCCGGCGGCGACGACCATCCAGCCCTCGGGCAGGCGGTAGTTGCCGACGCGCCGGTCGAGGATCAGCGAGTAGGCGGAGACCTGCAGGCGCGGGTCGGCGGCGGTGAGCTCGTCGAGGAACAGCAGGCCGGCGGGGTCGTCGGGCGCGGGCGGGG
>JAIYAG010000275.1 GCA_027489195.1 Burkholderiales bacterium
GAAGCCGGCGGCCGCCGCGTCGGGGGCGCTGCGCGGCTGGTGCGCGAGCAGCACGCGCGCCCCCGCGTCGGCGGGCGCACCGGCGAGCGCGGCGACGGGGTCGCTGCGCTGGGCGGGGTCGAAGTGGCCGGCAGACCAGTCGGTGACCCCGGCGATCACCAGCGAGGCCTCGCCCACGCGCAGCACCGCATGCTCGTTCATCAGCACCCGCATGCCGAGCCCGCGCAGCGCGGCGATCCAGGCGGGCGCGCCGGAGTAGTACTCGTGGTTGCCGGTCACGAAGAAGGTGCCGTGGCGCGAGCGCAGTCCGGCCAGCGGCGCCACGTGCGGCGCGAGCTCGCGCACGCCACCGTCGACCAGGTCGCCGGTGATCGCCACCAGGTCGGGCTCGAGCCGGTTCACCGCGTCGACGATCGCGGCCACGTAGGCGCGGCCGATCGTCGGACCCACGTGCACGTCGCTCAGCTGCACCATCGTGAAGCCGGCGAGCGCCGGCGGCAGCCCCGACACCGGCAGGTCGACCTCGACCACGCGGGCGGTGCGCCGCGCGTTCGCGAACCCCCAGGCGGTGGCGGTCGCCCCGAGCAGCGGCACCGCGACCGCGCTGCCGAGCGCCAGCGCATCGAGCCCGACCGCATCGAGCCCGAATGCGGCCGGCCAGAGCGCATCGAGCGCGTGCGCGAGCACGAGCCCGGCATCGCGCAGCAGCGTGAGCACCACCAGCGACGACAGCCCGCCCAGGCTCAGCATGCCGGCCCAGTGCAGCACCGCGTCCGCAGCGCCGCGACGCCGGCGCAGCGTGCGAAGTCCGAGCGGCATCAGCACGGCCGAGGCCAGCAGCACCGCGCCTAGCGCGAGCGCGGCAAGGGGCCAGGCCGAGAGCCACGGCAGCAGCCGCAGCGCGACGTAGCCGTGCAGCAGACTCGACAGGATCCAGAGGACGGGCATTCCGGTTTCTCGTTCGGGACGGGCCCGGACCCGCATCGCGACGCCACCGGGGGACGGCACTGGGGCCGCGATGCCGCTCCCGTGAGGTCGTCCTCGCGCGCGGGGCCTTACCATCCGGACCGAGGACGACGACGAGGAGACCCGAGATGAGCGACACCGACCCCGGCCCGACGATCCGCCACGAGATCCGGTTCGGCGACCGGCTGGTGCGCTGCTTCGCCGAGCGGCCACCGTCCGTGCACGCGATGTTCGAGCGCGCGCTGGCACGCGGCCCCGACCGGGAGGCGCTGGTGTTCGAGGACCGCCGCTGGAGCTGGTCGGAGCTCGACGCGGCCGCGGGCCGGCTCGCCGCATCGCTGGCCGCGGACGGCCTGGTCGCGGGCGAGCGGGTGGCGATGCTGCTGTCGAACCGGCCCGAGTTCGTGACCACGCTGCTCGCGGTCCTGCGGCTGGGCGCGATCGCGGTGCCGGTGTCGGTGCGCGAGCAGGCCGACGGCCTGGCCTACGTGCTCGGTCAGTGCGGGGCGGCGGCGATCGTCTTCGACGATGCGCTCGCCGATCGCCTGCCCGCCGCGGGCAGCCCGGCCACGCTGCGCCTGCGCCTGGCCGCGAGCGAGGCCGCGGCGCGCGGCTCGGACACCGCGCGCGCGCCGCGCCGCGAGGCCGCGCCGGTCGACGAGGAGGACACCGCGGTGATCCTGTACACCTCGGGCACCACCGGCCGGCCCAAGGGCGCGATGCTGTCGCAGCTCGGCATCGTGCACTCGTCGCTGCACTACGAGCACCACATGCGGCTCGGCCCCGACGAGCGATCGGTGCTCGCGGTGCCGGCGAGCCACGTCACCGGGCTGGTGGCGATGATCACCACGCTGTGGCGCACCGGCGGCACGCTGGTGCTCGTGCCGCAGTTCAAGGCGGCCGAGTTCATCGCGCTGGCCGCGCGCGAGCGGATCACGCACACGATGCTGGTGCCCGCGATGTACGCGCTGTGCCTGATGCAGCCCGAGTTCGGGACCGCCGAGCTGTCCGCCTGGCGGATCGGCTCCTACGGCGGCGCCGCGATGCCCCGCTCGATGATCGAGGCGCTGGCCGAGCGGCTGCCGCGGATGACGCCGATGAATGCCTACGGCTCGACCGAGACCACGTCGCCGGCGACGCTGATGCCGATCGGCGAGCAGGCCGCGCACCTCGAGAGCGTCGGCCGGCCGGTCGCCTGCGCGCACATCGTGGTGGTCGACGACGACGGCCGCGAGGTGCCGCCCGGCGAGACCGGCGAACTGCTGATCGGCGGGCCGATGGTGGTGCGCGGCTACTGGGACAACCCGGCGGCGAGCGCATCCGGCTTCATCGCCGGCTACTGGCGCTCGGGCGATCTCGGCAGCATCGACGCCGACGGCTACGTCCGCATCCACGACCGCAAGAAGGACATGATCAACCGCGGCGGCTACAAGATCTGGTCGATCGAGGTCGAGAACACGCTGGTCGGCTTTCCCGGCGTGATCGAGGCCGCGGCGGTCGGCGTGCCCTGCCCGGTGCTGGGCGAACGGGTGCATGCCTTCGTGCACATGGACCCGGCCGCACGGGCCGCGGGCGGCGAGGCCGATGCGCTCGCCGAGGCGATGCGGCGCTTCTGCGCCGAGCGGCTCGCCGACTACAAGGTGCCCGAGACGGTGGGCCTGAGCGAGTCGCCGCTGCCGCGCAACGCCAACGGCAAGCTGCTCAAGCGCGAGATGCGCGGCTGGGTGCCGGCCGCGCCGCGCTGAGCTTCAGCCGGCCGAGAACTGCCGGTAGGCCGCGGGGTCGAACCAGTCGCGCCAGCCCGC
>JAIYAG010000507.1 GCA_027489195.1 Burkholderiales bacterium
CGCTGATGCAGACGCCCGAATCCAAGGCGCTGCGCCACCTGTTCTTCGCCGAGCGCGCCGCCGCGCGCATCCCCGGCATCGCAGAGGACCAGGCCACCCGCCCGGTGCGTACCGTCGGCGTGATCGGCGCGGGCACCATGGGCGGGGGCATCGCGATGAGCCTGGCCAACGCCGGGCTCGACGTCGTCCAGCTCGAGACCGAGCAGGCCGCACTCGACCGCGGCCGCGCCACGATGACGCGCAACTGGGCCGGCACCGTCGCCAAGGGCAAGCTGTCGCAGGACGAGATGGACCGGCGCCTCGCCCGCGTGCGCGGCACGCTGCGCTACGAGGACCTGGCCGACGTCGACATGGTGATCGAGGCGGTCTTCGAGGACATGGCGGTCAAGCGCGAGGTGTTCGGACGCCTCGACGCAGTCTGCCGCCCCGGCGCCATCCTCGCGTCCAACACCTCGCGGCTCGACATCGACGAGATCGCGCGCAGCACCTCGCGCCCGCAGGACGTGGTGGGCCTGCACTACTTCTCGCCGGCCAACGTGATGCGCCTGCTCGAGGTCGTGCGCGGCGCGGCGACCGCGCCCGACGTGATCGCGACCTCGATGGCCTTCGGTCGTGCGACCGCGAAGCTGCCGGTGCTGGTGGGCAACTGCGACGGCTTCGTCGGCAACCGGATGCTGTCGGCCTACGGCCGCGAGGCGGGCTTCCTGCTCGAGGAAGGCGCGAGCCCGGCGCAGGTCGACGGCGCGCTGCAGCGCTTCGGGCTGGCGATGGGCCCGTTCCGCATGGGCGACCTCGCCGGCCTCGACATCGGCTGGGCGGGCCGCAAGCGGCAGGCCGCGACGCGCCCGAAGCACCTGCGCTACAGCCGGGTCGCCGACCGCATCTGCGAACTCGGGCGCTTCGGCCAGAAGACCGGCGCCGGCTGGTACCGCTACGAGACCGGCAGCCGCACGCCGATCCCCGACCCCGAGGTCGAGCGCATCATCGCCGAGTGCGCGGCCGAGGCCGGCATCGCGCGCCGCACGATCGCCGACCAGGAGATCGTCGAGCGCACGATGTACGCGCTGGCCAACGAGGGCGCCAAGATCCTCGCCGAGGGCGTCGCGCTGCGCGCCTCGGACATCGACCTCGTCTACGTGAACGGCTACGGCTTCCCGGCCTACCGCGGCGGGCCGATGCACTTCGCCGACACGATCGGCCTCGCCGAGGTGGCCGAACGTGTCGTGCAGTTCCACGCCGCGCACGGCGACTGGTGGACCCCGGCACCCCTGCTCCTCGAACGCGCCGCCGCAGGCCGCGGCTTCAACGACAAGGCATGACCATGACCGACGCAGTGATCGTCTCGACCGCCCGCACCCCGATCGGCAAGGCCCATCGCGGCGCCTTCAACGCCACCACCGGCCCCACGCTGGGCGCACACGTGATCGCGCATGCCGTGAAGCGCGCCGGCGTCGATCCGGCCGAGGTCGAGGAGGTGATCCTGGGCGTGGGCCGCCCCGAGGGCAGCACCGGCGGCAACGTCGCGCGCCAGAGCGCCATCAAGGCCGGCCTGTCGGTCGGCTCCACCGGCTCGGTGATCAGCCGCGCCTGCGGCTCCGGCCTGAACGCGATCGCGGCGGCCGCCCACCGCGTGATCGTCGACCGCGTGCCGATCGTGGTGGCCGGCGGCATGGAGTCGATCAGCCTCACGGTCAACGACAAGACCAACACCTTCATGGCCCGCGACCCCTGGGTGCTCGAGCACAAGCCCTCGCTGTACGACACCATGATCCAGACCGCCGAGACGGTGGCGAAGCGCTACGGCATCTCGCGCGAGGTCCAGGACCAGTACGGCGCGCGCAGCCAGCAGCGCGTGGCCGCGGCGCTCGCCGCCGGCCGCTTCGACGCCGAGGTCGTGCCGCTGACGACGATGAAGGCGATCACCAACAAGGACACCAACGAGACGCTGATGCAGGAGGTCACCCTGCAGCACGACGAGGGCATCCGCGGCGACACCACCTACGAGGGCGTCGCCAAGCTCAAGCCGGTGATGGAGGGCGGCAGCATCACCGCCGGCAACGCCAGCCAGCTGTCCGACGGCGCGTCGGCCTGCGTGGTCATGGACCGCAAGCTGGCCGAGCAGCGCGGCCTGCAGCCGCTGGGCATCTTCCGCGGCTTCGCGACCGCCGGCTGCGAGCCCGACGAGATGGGCATCGGCCCGGTGTTCGCCGTGCCGCGCCTGCTCGAGCGCGCGGGCCTGAAGGTCGCCGACATCGGCCTGTGGGAGCTGAACGAGGCCTTCGCCGTCCAGGTGCTCTACTGCCGCGACCGGCTCGGCATTCCGGACGACCGGCTCAACGTCGACGGCGGCGGCATCGCGGTCGGCCATCCCTTCGGCATGTCGGGCGCGCGACTGGTCGGCCACGCGCTGATCGAGGGCAAGCGCCGCGGCGTGAAGTACGTGGTGGTGACGATGTGCATCGCCGGCGGCATGGGGGCGGCGGGGCTGTTCGAGGTGGCCTGAACCCGTTCGTGAAAGGGTCGTGCGGTTCGTGATGAACCCATTACAAGAGTAGTGTCTTAAGCCCGGTGTAAGCGTCGCTGCCAAGGATGACCCCGCGCCGTTCCCCGCCCGAAGAGGTCCGAGGGGTCGGCGTGGCGCGCCGCAGCAGCACGCCAACCCACCGGA
>JAIYAG010000641.1 GCA_027489195.1 Burkholderiales bacterium
ACGGACGGCCCGGGATGGCCTGCCCGCAGGGTGAAAGAGCGCCAGTCTAGACCCGGGCGCATCGCCCGGCTCACGGCCGCAGCACGCAGCCGCCGATCACCTCGCCGTCCCAGCGGGCCCGCATCGCGTCGCGGAAGCGTTCCAGCGGGAACGTGTGCGACACGTGCGGCGCGATCTCGCCGCTCGCGGCCCAGGCCAGCACCTGCGCCAGGCGCGGCGGGCGCAGCGACGGGTCGCGCCCCACCGAGATCACGGCCGGTGCGCCGAGCACGCTCAGGCCCTTCATCTGGATCAGGTTGGTCGGCAACTGGTTGGCGCGCGGTGCGCCGCGCTGGCCGCGGCCACGGGCGACGTCCGGGGTGGAGGTCCAGCCGACGATCACGAAGCGCGCGCCGAAGTCGACGCAGCGCAGGCACTCGAGCGAGACCTCGCCGCCCACGGTGTCGTAGACCACGTCGACGCCGCGCCCGCCGGTCAGCGCCTTGACCTCGTCCCGGAAGCGCCGCACCTCGGGCTCGCCGTCGCCGCCGCGGCTGTTGACGACATGGTCGGCGCCGAGTGCACGCACCACGGCGAGCTTGGCATCCGAGCGGCCGGTGCCGATCACGGTGGCGCCGAGCCGCTTGGCGACCTGCACCGCGGCCAGGCCGGTGGCACCCGCCGCACCGGTCACCAGCACGGTCTCTCCGGCGCGCAGCTGCGCGCGGGTGACGAGGCAGTGGTGCGCGGTCTCGTAGGCACCGAGCAGGCACGCCGCCTGGTCGAAGTCGAGCCGCGCCGGGATCGGGTGGAGTGCCTGTGCCGGCACGACCGCGTACGACGCGAAGCCGCCGGCGCGCCGGTACGCGCCGCCGGTGCGCGGGCCGACCTGCATGAAGTCCACGATGACCCGGTCGCCCTCGCGGCACCCGCCGGGGTCGACGCCCGTGCCGACCCGCTCGACGACACCCGCGTACTCGATGCCGGGGCAGTAGGGCGGCTCGGCCATGTGCTGGTACTGGCCGCTGGTCATCAGCAGGTCGACCCAGCCCACCGACGCGGCGCGGATCGCGACGATGACCTCGTCCGGAGCCAGCGAGGCCGGGTCGGGCGGGGGCTGAGCGACCAGCGTGGTGAACCGCTCGATCGCCTCGGGCGGGCTGTCGGCGAACTCGGTGACCAGCACCTGGCGGCCGGGGGGCAGGGGCGTGCGCATCGGGGTGGCGGGCATCTTGTAGGCTGCGTGCTCCGAGCCTACACCGCCCGCCCCCATACCGATCGACCCATGCGCCGTGGCCCACTGGCCCCGGACGCCGGAGACCCCGCATGATCGCCGTCATCTTCGAAGTCCATCCCAAGCCGGGGCGCGCGCAGCGCTACTTCGATCTCGCCGCCGAGATGAAGCCGATGCTCCAGGGGATCGACGGCTTCGTGTCGGTCGAGCGCTTCCAGAGCCTGACCACCGAAGGCAAGTTCCTGTCGCTGTCGCTGTGGCGGGACGAGGAGGCGGTGCGCGCCTGGCGCACGCATGCCGGGCACCGGACGGGGCAGCAGGAGGGCCGCAGCGACGTCTTTTCGGACTACCGGATCCGCGTCGCGGCGGTGCTGCGCGACTACGGCATGACCGAGCGCGAGCAGGCGCCGCCCGATTCCTGCGCCGTGCTGATCTGAGCGCGCGCACGCGGACCGCCGACGGGCGGCGGCTGGCGCCCCGACGGGCGGCGGCGACCGTGTGAGGCAGTTCCGCGCGGCGCATCGCGCGTCGCCCGACACTCGGATCCATCTCCGGTCCGACGCATGCGATGTCGCCTGCGCGGGGTCCGGTCCGAAGCCAAGCCATGCGCGAACTGTCCAGCACCGTCGACGACGCCCTTCCGTTCCTGCGCCGCCTCCAAGTGGCGCTCGGCCTCGGGCAACGTCTGGAGGCCGGCGAAGACGACCTGGTCGAACGCCTGCGCCGGCTCGAGCACGGCGCGCGCGTGGCCATGCCGGTGGTGATGCTGGCCGCCGCTGCCGTCAGCGCCTGCGCCTGGGACCCGGTGACCGCGGCCGCGCTCGGCGCGTGGTGGGTGTCGATCGTCGCGATCCTGGGCGTGCGCTACGGCCTGCTGCGGCCGGCGAGCGCCGCGGTCCGTTCGCCCGAGGGCGCGGGCCGCATCGCGCGCGGCGTCACCGTCGGTGCCGCGCTCACCGGCGCGATGATGGGCGGGCTCGGCGCGCTGGCCATGGCGGTGCCCGCACCCGAGGTGCGCGGCTTCGCGCTGGTGCTGATCGCGCTGGTCTGCGGCCTGTCTCCCTTCAGCCTGCATCCGCTGCCGCTGGCCTGGGCCGCCTTCAACGCCACGATGGTCGGGCTGGTGGCCTTCGCGGTCGCGCTCGCCTATCCGGAGCATCTCGGCATGGTCGGCTGGGCCTCGGGTCTGGCGCTCGTCGTCGGCGCGCTCGCGATGCGCGCGCTGCACGTCGACCTGCGGATGCGGATCGCACAGGGTCGGCGCATCGATGCGCTGGTCGGGACGCTGCGCGACCGCGGCCAGCGTGATGCGCTGACCGGGCTGCGCAACCGGCAGTGGCTGGGCGACTACCTGTCGAACCTGTCCGACCGCTCGGGGGTGGCGCTCGCGTTCATCGACCTGGACGGCTTCAAGGCGCTGAACGACACGCACGGCCATGCCGCCGGCGACATCGTGCTGCGTGCGTTCGCCGATGCCCTGCAGCGCACGGTGCGCGGCGTGGACCACGTGGCCCGGCTGGGCGGCGACGAGTTCGTGATCGTCATGGGGGCCGTCGGCTCGCTCGAGGCGGCCGAAGGCGCGGCGCGGCGCATCCTCGCGTCGACCCGCGTGCCGGTGGTGCTGCCGGGCGGCGCGACCGTCGTGCCCGAGGCGAGCCACGGCGTGTCGATGCTCGCGGGCGGCGCGCGCGGCACCGAGCGCGCGCTGCAGGAGGCCGACTCGGCGATGTACGACGCCAAGCGCCGCCGGCGCGCCGATGGCCCGGGCAGCCTGACGGACTGACCCGCCGGTCGGTCTGCGGGCGGACGGGCCGGACAGCCGCAGCGGGCCCGACAGCCGCAGCGTGCCCTACAGCCGCAGCGTGCCCTCGACGAGCACGTGCACCTGCCCGCCGATCCACACCGCGTCACCCTCGGGCACCACGCTCACCCGGCCGCTGCGGCCGATCACCGTACCCTGGGCCACGGTCGTCGGCGCCGACAGCCGCCCCTCCGCGCGTCGCCAGCGCGCGATCGCCGCGTTGAGCGAGCCGGTGATCGGGTCCTCGCTCATGCCGCTCGAGGGCGCGAGCATCCGCACCTCCCACTCGCAGGCGTCGCCCGCCGGCCGCGGGCCGATCAGGCCGATCGAGCGGAACTGCGGCCAGCGCACGCGCGAGGCATCGGCGGCCAGCACCGCCTCGGCCGTGGCCAGCTCGAAGGCCTGCCACACCGGTCCGTTCTGCAGCTCGGCGCAGCGCACGATCGCCTCGGGCGGAATCTGCAGGGCATCGACGATCGCGGCACGTGTGGCGGCCTGCATCGGGCGCACCTCGGTCGGCGGCGCGTCGAACGCGAAGCCTCCGTCGGCGTCGACGCGCACCGGCACGATGCCCACGCCGCACTGCTGCCGCACCAGGCCTGGCGTGCGCGGCACGCCGCCCGCATGCAGCCAGCTCGCGCAGCTGCCGAGCGTGGGATGGCCGGCGAACGGCATCTCGCGCGCCGGCGTGAAGATGCGCACCCGGTAGTCGGCGAGCGGGTCGGTCGGTGGCAGCAGGAAGGTGGTCTCGGCGAGGTTGGTCCAGGCCGCGAAGCGCTGCATCGCGTCGTCGGACAGGCCCTCGGCGTCGACGACGACGGCCAGTCCGTTGCCCTGCACGGGCACGGGGCTGAAGACGTCGCACTGGATGAAGCGGCGCACGGGCATCGGGGTCTCCGGGAAGGGGCGCAGGTGCCTGCGGGAAGGCGCGTGCCCAGCCCCGCATTCTGTACCGGCGCCGTGCCAGACTTCGGCAGCGCCGCATCCTGCGACGCCACCGGAACGCCCGCCGTGCCCCTCGACACCTGGCTCGCCTTCGTCGCCGCGTCCGCGGTGCTGCTCGTGCTGCCCGGCCCGACCCTCCTCACCGTGATCAGCTACTCGGTGGCGCACGGGCGCCGCGCGAACCTGCCGCTGGTGGCCGCGGTCGCGCTCGGCGACTCGACGGCGCTGGCGCTGTCGCTGCTCGGCCTGGGCGCGCTGCTGGCGACTTCCGCCGCCTGGTTCACCGTGGTGAAGTGGGCCGGCGGCCTGTACCTGCTCTGGATGGCCGCGAAGCTGCTGCGTGCCGGCGGCTCGCCGCTGCAGACCTCCACGCCCGCCGCACCCGAGTCGCGCTGGCGGCTGTTCGCCAACACCTGGCTGGTGACCGCGCTGAATCCGAAGGGCATCGTGTTCTTCGTCGCCTTCCTGCCGCAGTTCCTCGATCCGCGCGGGGACGTCGGTCGCCAGCTCTGGGTGCTCGCCGTCACCTTCGTCGCGATGGCCACCGTCAACGCGACGCTGTACGCGGTCTTCGCCGCCTCCGCCCGGCGCCTGCTCGCCTCGCCGCGCGCGCAGCGCCGCTTCAACCTGGCCGGCGGCACGCTGCTGGCGTCGGCCGGGATCTGGGCACTGCTGGCGAAGCGCCCGGGCTGAGCCGCGCGCGGGGCTCGCGTAAGCTCCGCCGATGGCCCTCGATCCGACCGACGCGCTGCGCTCCGCGGGCGCACCCGCCCCCTCCCGTCGGCGCGAGGGCGCCCGCCGCCTGCTGGTGGCCGGCGCCGTCGGCCGGCTCGGCGAGGCGCTGCTGAACGAGGCGCTGGCGCGCGGCGGCTACGAGGAGGTGGTGGCGCTGTCCGAGGGCGACGCCACGATGAACCTCGGGCTGCGCGGCCTGTCGCTCGCCCCGGTGACCGCGCTGCCGCCGCTGGTCGACGTCTGCATCGCGCAGACGCTCGATCCGTTCGCACCCGGCGCGCGGTCCTTCCACGGACGCGATGCGCCGTTCGCGCTGGTCGAGCCGTCGGGCATGCCGCGGATCGCGGCGGCGGCAGCGGCGGCCGGCGCGCGCCGGCTGGTGCTGGTGCACCCGCTGCCTGCCTGGCAGCAGATGTCGGGAATGCACCTCGGGCTGACCGGCGAGGCCGAGCTCGAGATGGCCCGGCTGTCGTTCGATGCGGTCACGGTGCTGCGGCCGGTCGCTCAGTCCGCCTCGGCCGGCGGCAACTGGCTGCAGCGGGTCGCGGGCGTCTACCTCAGCCTGCAGATGCTGATGATGCCGCGCTCGGTGCCGACGCTGACTTCGGTGCAGATCGCGCAGGTCGCGGTCGACGCGCTGCGCGCGGACGAGACCGGCATCCGGATCCTGGGTGCCGCGCAGATCGACGAGCGCCTGCGCGCCCGCGGCAGGCCGCCGGGCTGAGGGCGGGGTTCCAGACTCCAGAAACGACGAATCCGCCATCAAGGCGGATTCTGTCGAGAGCGAGTGCTGACTGCGGTATCAGGCGACAGCCGCCGGCTTGCGCCGTCCGGCCAGGCCGAGGGCCGCGAGGCCGATCATCAGCAGGGCCGCCGTGCCGGGCAGCG
>JAIYAG010000478.1 GCA_027489195.1 Burkholderiales bacterium
CGCTTGTACGCGGCGCCGGCGTCCTGCACGCGGAAGGCGATCGCGCAGATCGACGGGCCGTGGATCCGCGCGAAGCGTTGCGCGAACGAGTCGGGCTCGGCGTTCACGATGAAGTTGACCTGCCCCTGCCGGTACAGCGTCACGCGCTTGGTCCGGTGGCGGGCGACGGCCTTGAAGCCCATCAGCTCGAAGACCGCGCCCAGCGCGGCGGGGTCGGGGGCGGCGTACTCGATGAACTCGAAGCCGTCGGTGCCCATCGGGTTGGACCAGGCGGAGGTCGTGGTGGCGGTCATGCGGGTGTCTCCTCGAGGCCCGATGGGGCCGGGTGCGCTGCGGGGCCGGATCGGATCATTCTAGGCATCCGCCGCGCCAGCCGATTGCGTACGGATGGCGCGTCGAACCTCCATAGCGCATGATCCTGCCAACTTCATGCCCAATCGAGGCAGAACATGCCCAAGCGATCCGACACCCCCGTCGAGCCGGTCGAGCTCGACCGCACCGACCTGCGCATCCTGGCCTAGCTGCAGCGCGACGGGCGACTGTCCAACCAGGAGCTCGCCGAGCGCGTGTCGCTGTCGCCCTCGCCCTGCCTGCGCCGCGTGCGCCGGCTCGAGGAGACCGGCGTGATCCGCGGCTACGCGGCGCTGATCGAGCCGCGCGCGGTGGGGCTGGGCGTGGTCGCCTACTCGAGCGTGAAGCTCGAGAAGCGCGCGCCGGCGCGCGGCGCGAAGATCCCGTACGACGAGTTCCGCGAGGCGGTGCGCGACTGGCCGGAGGTCGTGGCCTGCCACGCCACCACCGGCGACGTCGACTACCTGCTGCGCGTGCATGTGGGCACCCTCGACGACTTCTCGCGCTTCGTGCAGCAGCGGCTGCTGCGCCAGCCGGGCGTGCTGGATGTACGCACGAGCTTCGCGCTCGACGTGATCAAGGACACGACGGCGCTGCCGCTGCCGGGGGCGCGCTGAGCCGGATGCAAGGCTTCACCCATCAGGATGAGCCGGAAATAAAGGTTTTAGTTTAAGTTATCGTCATCCAACCGTATCGGAGGGGTGATGATCACACTCGACAAGCAAGCCGTGCTGCGGGCACGGATCGTCTGGCCGTGCCGCGCGATCCGTGCCGCGGCCATCGGCTACGCGGCCTGGTCGCTGATCCGGGTCGGCGCGTTCTGGGCGGATGCCGGGTTCGTGTCGCGCGCCTTCTCCGGCTGGTACGGCGGCGAGCCGGCGCTGGCCGACGCGGTGCGGCGCACCGCGGGCTTCGGCGTGTCCCTCCTGGTCTGGGCGCTGGTGATCGCCGGCGTGGTCGCGGTCTGGCGCCTGACCGGCCACTACCTGGCCGGGCGGGTCTTCTCGGTCGACGCGTCGGTCGCGCTCAAGCGCATCGGGCAGCTCGGCCTCGCGGCCACCGCGCTCGACATCGCGCTGCGGCCCGTGATCCGCGCGCTGCTCTCGCCAGGACCGATGCTCGACCCGATGTTCCTCGTGCGCTGGGTCCGCCCCGAGGACCTGCTCTACGCCGCGATGTTCGGTGCGCTCTGGGTGCTGGCGCACGTCCTCGAATCGGCGGCCTCGCTGTCCGACGAGGTCGAGCAGTTCGTCTGAGCCGCACGATGCCGATCGTCGTCGAACTCGACGTGATGCTCGCGCGCCGCAAGATGCGCTCGAAGGAGCTGGCCGAGCGCATCGGGCTGTCCGAGCAGCAGGTGTCGATGCTGCGCAGCGGGCGGGCGCGGGGCGTGCGCTTCGACACGCTGGCCCGGATCTGCGAGGTGCTCGACTGCCAGCCCGGCGACCTGCTGGTCCATCGGGCCGGCGGACCGCCTCAGGATTGAAGCGCCTTCCACATCTCGATGTCGCGCTCGGCCGTCCAGATCCGCGGATGCTTGATGCCGCTCGCCTCGTCGTAGGCCCGGGTGACGTCGAAGGGCAGGCAGTGCTCGTAGATGAACACGCTGCCGAACACCGGGTCCATCACCTCGCGCACGTCCTTGAACACCTGCTTCAGGTCCTTGCCCGCGGCCACGCCGGCACGGGCCGTCGCGTACAGGTCGGTGACCCAGCGGCGGGTGTACTCGATCGCCTTCTCGCAGTCGGCCGGCGTCGTCATCGCCGGCCCCCGGCCGGGCACCAGCTTGTGCGGCTTGAGCGCGCGCAGCGCCTCGAGCGTGGCCGGCCATTCCTCGAGCTGCGCGTCGCCGGTGTAGACGCCGGCGTTGTACTCCACCAGGTCGCCCGAGAAGATCACGTCCTGCGAGGGGACCCAGGCGATGGTGTCGCCCTTGGTGTGGCCGGGACCGATGTGCTTGAGCCGGACCTCGAGCTTGCCGAGGAACAGCGTCAGGTCGCGTTCGAAGACCATCGTCGGCCAGGTCAGGCCGGGCACCGTCTCCACGCCCGCGAACAGCCGCGGGAAGCGCTCGATCTCGCTCTTCATGTCCTGGGCGCCGCGCTCGACGATCAGCTCGTAGGTGCCGCGCGAGGCGATCACCTCGGTCGCGCCCTCGGCGAAGTACGCCGAGGCGCCGAGCACGCGCACCGCGTGGTAGTGCGACAGCACCACGTACTTGATCGGCTTGTCGGTGACTGCCCGGATGCGCGCGATCAGGTCCTGCGCCATCGCCGGCGTCGCGGTGGTGTCGATCACCATGCAGGCGTCGTCGCCGATGATCACGCCCGAGTTCGGATCGCCCTCGGCGGTGTAGGCCCAGCAGTTGGCGGACAGCTGCGTGAAGGTGACCGGCTTGGCGGCGAGGTCGGCCTTGGAGGCGAATGACGTGGACATGGCGTCGGTCGGCCGCGGCGGCGCGGCTGCGGGCTGCGGGACCGAAGACCTTAGCATGCGAGCCGCACGGCGTCGAACGCCTCGGCGGCTGCCTAGCCTTCGTCGCGGCCCGCGACGATCAGCAGCGGGTTCAGCTCGGTCAGCTCGCGGGCGACGTCCTCGCCGTAGCGCATCGCCAGCGCGTGCCGCGCCTCGGCGAGCACCGGCGGGCGGTGCCGCAGGTTGTGCGCGTCGGTGGCGACGGCCGTCGCCCACCCTGCGTCGAGGATCTCGTGCGCCGCCCGCTTCGCGGGCGCACCGAACCAGCCGCAGACCGACGCGGCCGTCAGCTGCACGAGGCAGCCCGCGTCGATGAAGGGCTCCAGACGCGCGGTGTCGCGCATGATCGAACGGTTCCGCTCGGGATGCGCGAGCATCGGGACGGCCCCGTGTCGCCGCATGATCTCCACGGCCTTCATCGCACCCACCGGTACGCCGCCGTCGGGAAGCTCGAGCAGGATCACGCGCTCGCCGTGCCAGCGGCCGAGCGCGGGCAGTTCGTCGGTCTCGAGGAGCCGGAGCGCGGCGGGCATCAGGTGAACCTCGGCGCCGAGGTGGAGCTCGAGCGGGATCCCGGCCTCGTCGACGCTGCGGCGGAACGCCTCGAACGCGGGCTCGAGCGTGCTGCGGCGGTTGTCCCAGCGCCCGGCCAGCACGTGCGGGGTGAGAACGGCGATCAGGATGCCGTTGTCGACGGCCGCCCGGGCAAGCGCCAGGCCCGTCTCGAGGTCGGGTGCGCCATCGTCGACGCCCGGAAGGTAGTGGCAGTGCAGGTCGATCATCGACCCGGCGCTCGCGAGGCGTCGGTCTTCGGGCGCTCGAGCCCGAGCCGCCCCGGCTGCCGGGCGGTCCGCTCCAGCACCGCGAGCATCGACGCCGCGAGCGCGGTCCGGTCGTAGCCTCGTGCGGCCCGCGGGCCGTTTCCGCGCAGCCGCGCACGCAGCGCGTCATCGGTCGCGAGGCGGACCAGCGCGGCGCACAGCGCCTCGGCGTTCTGCGGCTCGAACGGCAGTCCGACGTCTTCGCGCTCGACGATGTCCGCGGACTCGCCCTCGACGCCGTGCAGCACCGGGATCCCCATCGCCATGCACTCGAACAGCTTGGACGGGATGACCGTCGTGAACAGCGGCGTGCGCTTGAGGTGGATGATCGACGCGTCGAGCACCGACCACCAGCGCACGACTTCGTCCTTCGGGACCGAGTCGACGAAGACGACGTTGTCGAGCCCCTCGGCGCGGGCGCGCGCGACGAGCGCCGCCTTGTTCGCGCCGTCGCCCAGCATCACGAACCGGTAGGCATCCCCGCCCGGCACGGCCTTCATCCGCGCGGCTGCGTCGAGCACCGTGTCGAGCGCGTGCGCCATCCCGTGCGTGCCGATGTAGCCCGCCACGAAGCGACCCTCGAGACCGTGCCGCGCAACGAGCGTCGCGTCCCGCTCGCGCGGCGCGTAGCGCTTCAGGTCGGCGCCATTGGTGACCACGTGGATCTTCGTGCCGTCGAAGCCCCGCTCCATCAGCGTCCTGCGGAACGCGTGCGTGACCGACACGATCGCGGTCGCGCTGCGGTAGAGGCTTTCCTCGAGACGGCGCAGCAGACCGAGCAGCGCGGGACGGCGGACCGCGCCGACCGCGCCGATCGAATCCGGCCAGAGGTCGCGCAGCTCGAAGACCCAGGGCACGCGCTTGAGCGTACCGACGGCCCGCGCGGCGCAGGCGGTGAACAGCTGTGGCGAGGTCCCGACCACGATGTCGACGTCGCGCACGAACGGCGACGCCAGGACCGCCGAGACCATGAAGCTGGCGTAGTCGGCGATCCGCTTGGCGAAGCCTTCGTTCGCGGTGACGTAGGTCCACACCCGCAGGACCCGGATGCCCTCGACCGTCTCCCACGACCACGCGCGATTCGAGTAGCCGTCGAAGACCCGACCGGTCGGGAAGTTCGGCGCGCAGGTCACCACGGTCACGCGATGTCCGGCCTTCACCCACTCCCGGCAGTGCTCGAAGGTCCGACTCGCGGGCGCGTTGACTTCCGGCGGAAAGTTATCGGTCAGGAACAGGATGTGCATCGAGTCGTCCCTGTGGTGGGTGACCGCGCCTCCGCGCACGGCAACGCGCCGCGCTGCACGCGGACGCGGACCGAGTCTAGGGAGCGCGCGCGCGCGGCCCGGTGACGGATCTCACGTTCGCGTCGAGATCCCGAGCCGGGCGCGTCGCGAGGCGATTACCATCCGCACCGTGCCAGCGCGGACCGCGATGAATCCCAACGACCTCAAGGTGCTCTACGTCGGCGACCTCTGGGAGGGCAGTACCGCGCTGCACCGGATGCAGGCGCTTGCCGCCCTCGGTGCCCGGATCGTGCCGGTCGACACGCTGCCGCCGGCAGCCCAGAAGGCGCAGGGGCGCTTCCACCGGCGGGTGCAGCGCCGGCTCTTCGGACCGCCGGACCTCGCCGGCGCGAACGACGCGATCCGGCGGCTCGCCGCCCGCGAGCGGCCCGACCTGCTCTGGGTCGACAAGGGTGTGACGATCGATCCCGCGACGCTGCGCGAAGCCCGTTCCGCGAGCGGCTGCGTGATCGCCGGCTACTCGCCGGACGACATGATGAATCCCGGCAACTTGTGCCGACGCTACGTCCGCGGGCTGCCCGAGTACGACGTCTATTTCACGACGAAGTCCTATGGCGTGGAGGATCTCGAGCGTCTCGGCGCACGCGAGGTCCGCTTCGTGGGCAACGCCTACGATCCGCGGACCCACCGACCGGTCGTGCTCGATGGTGAACGGCGGCGCGCGCTCGGCGGCCCGGTGGGCTTCGTCGGCATGTGGGAGCGCGAGCGCGCGGCGTCGATCGGCCGGATCGCGGCCGCGGGCGTACCCGTTCGCGTCTGGGGCGGCGGCTGGGAGCGCTGGCGATGCGACGCGCCGTCGCTGCGCGTCGAGCCGCGGCCGGTCTTCGCCGACGAGTACGCGCAGGCGCTCTGCGCGTTCGACATCAACCTGTGTTTCCTGCGCAAGGCGAACCGCGACCTGCAGACCACGCGCAGCATCGAGATCCCGGCCTGCGGCGCGTTCATGCTCGCCGAACGCACGGACGAGCACCGCGAGCTGTTCGATGAGGGGCGCGAGGCCGAGTTCTTCGGCGACGACGACGAGCTGCTCGACAAGATCCGCTTCTATCTCGCCCGCCCCGCGCTGCGCGAGGCGATCGCGCGGGCCGGACTCGAGCGCTGCCTTCGCAGCGGCTACAGCAACGAGGCCCGGATGGCGTGGATGATGGCGCGCGTCCCGGTGCCGGCCCGCTGAACGCGGGGCTCAGTCGCGTCCCGCGCCCCCGTCGTCGGGCGACCAGCGCAGCACGAGCCGCGAGCGCCCGTCGACCAGCGCCACGACCAGGCAGCGGCCGGGCTCGCTCGAACCGAAGCGCGGATGCCAGCTCGAGGCCTCGACGCTCGCGCGGCCGAACTCGACCGCCCAATCGAAGCAACGGCCGTCGGGCAGCACGCCGGTGCCGGTGCGCGCGTCGGTGGCGGGTTCGAGCCGGACCTCGGGGTGCAGGTGGAAGCGCGCCGTCGCCGGCAGTTCGGGCCGGTCGACCTCGTCGTCGACGCGCACCGAGCCCGGTCCGATCGTCCAGGTCCGCGTGTGCGTCGGGTGTCCGGGCAGCCGGTGGTAGCCGTCGTGCGAGCCGGTCACGACGACGGCGTCGCCGTCGTCGGAGACCGAGACACCGTGCGGACGGGCCCGCCGCGCGACGCGGAATCCGCCCCAGACCTCCGATGAGTCGGCGTCGGCGACGACGACGGTGTTGTGCGCGGCGGTGCCCCGCTGCCGCGAGCGCTCGGGGCCGCTGCCGTAGCACGAGGTACCCGAGTTCACGAGGACGCGCCGGCCGGACAGCGAGAGCTCGAAGCTCAGCGTGTCGGCGTGCGCATGGCCGGGCAGGTAGTCCGGGCCGACCGGCGCGACGTCGAGCAACAGCGACGCATCGCGGGTGTCGATGCGGACATAGCCGCTGTCGGCCAGCACCGTCGCGGCCGGCCGGCGCGCGGCCGCATCGGCGACGAGGCCCGCGCGCCTGCCGTCGGCCGCCGGGTCCTCGCCGAGCAGGCGCGCGGCATAGTCGGCCAGTTCGTCCGGCGACGGCGCGATGCCGATCGCGGCGTCGTTGAAGAAGCTGATCTCGCGGTCGGGGTGGCACATCGTCCGCAGCCAGCCCAGCATGGCGCGCGCGGTGGCCGGCAGCGATGCGACGAGGCGCGCCTGAGGCGCGGTCAGTGCGCCGCGGCAGGCGGCGGACAGGTTGATCAGGTCGAGCACGTCCTCGAGCGCGAGCGCGTGGTACATCGGGCTGCGCTCGAAGTGGCCGCCGTCGGGCAGCACCTGCTCGGCGAGCTCGCGCCCGACCAGCCGCCAGCCGGTGTCGCGCCAGCGGTCGCCCTCCGGGCCGCCGAAGTGCAGCCCCGCGAACACCAGTGCCTTGGCGTTGGCGAACAGGTGGTTGCCGAGCAGGTGATGCTCGATGCGCCGCGACAGCCAGCGCGCCTGCACCGCGAGGCTGTGTGTCGCCGCGTCGGTCAGCGGTCTGCCGGTGTGCGC
Organism: Burkholderiales bacterium; assembly: GCA_027489195.1. GTDB lineage: Bacteria > Pseudomonadota > Gammaproteobacteria > Burkholderiales > Burkholderiaceae_E > UBA4615. The sequence goes on from JAIYAG010000478.1 coordinate 7,419, forward strand.
GCGCTTGATCCAGTTGACGATGCGCAGCGAGGTCGGGTACGGGTCCCAGCCGCAGCCCCGCGCAGGAGGGTTGTCGCGGATCCAGCGCTCGATCAGCGCCTGGTGCCATGCGTCGCGCGACGCGGCGTCGCGCGCGTTCAGGTCGTCGAAGTAGTGCTGGTTGTAGCGCCAGAGCAGCTCGCGCGCGGGCCCGCTCCAGCCGAGCGACCCGAGCTCGCCCGACACACCCAGGAACTCGAACGTGTCCGGCCCGGTCATCGACGGCGCGCGCCGCGCCCACGGGTGCACCGGCGCGTCGGCCGGGCGAAGGCCGGGCGGCGGCGACGCATCGACGCGCGGCCGCAGCCAGCGGTGGCCGGCGCGTGCGTAGAACTGGACGGGGCGCAGGTACCGCAGCGTGTGCCAGTACCGCTGCGCCGTGCCGGCCCAGGCGATCACGGCGACGCGAGTGCGTCGTCGGGGATCGCGGCGCCTCGGGGCGTGCACAGCGCCGCCTCCAGCGCTGCGACGATCCGCGGACCGGTCCGACCGTCCCACAGCGGCGGCACGCCGCCGCGCGGCCAGCGACCTGCGAAAAGTCGGTCCATCGCGGGCTGCAGCGCGGCCGGGTCGGTGCCGAGCAGCGCGTTCGTCCCGATCGTGACGGTCTCGGGCCGCTCGGTGGTGTCGCGCAGGGTCATGCAGGGGACCCCGAGCACCGTCGTCTCCTCGCTGACGCCGCCCGAGTCGGTGACGACCGCGAGTGCGTGCCGGATCAGGTGCACGAACTCGAGATAGGGTTGCGGCTCGACCGTGCGGACCGTGTCCGGCAGTCCGTCGAGCGCCTGCAGCGAGCGCGCCGTCCGCGGATGGACCGGGAACACGACGGTGCGGCCGCGCGACGCGGCGGCGATCGCGTGCAGCATCCGGCCGAGCGTGTGCGGGTCGTCGACGTTCGACGGCCGGTGCAGCGTGGTCACGACGTACTCGCCGGGCCGCAGCGACAGCGCATCCTGGAACGCAGGGGGACGCAGCCGCTCGAGGTTGGCGAGCAGCGTGTCGATCATCGTGTTGCCGACGAAGTGGATGCGCTCGGGCGCGGCGCCCTCGCGGCGCAGGTTCTCGTTGGCGGTCTCGCTGGTGGTGAAGAACCAGTCGGAGACCGAGTCGGTCACCAGGCGGTTGATCTCCTCGGGCATCGTCCGGTCGCCCGAGCGGATGCCGGCCTCGACGTGCGCGACCGGCACACAGAGCTTGCGCGCGGCGATCGCGCAAGCCATCGTCGACGTGACGTCACCGACCACCAGGCACAGCGCGCTGGGGCGCTCGAGCAGAAGCCGCTCGTAGCGGACCATGATCGCCGCGGCCTGCTCGGCCTGCGTGCCCGAGCCGGCCTCGAGGTTGACGTCGGGTTCGGGCAGGCCGAGCTGCTCGAAGAACGAGCCCGACATTCGGGCATCGTAGTGCTGCCCGGTGTGGACGAGCCGCGCGAGCAACGGACCACCTTGCTCGTGCCGACGCGTCATGGCGGACAGGATCGCAGCGATCTTGACGAAGTTGGGCCGTGCGCCGGCGACGATGTCGACGATCATCGAGGAGCCTCCAGCCGTGCGGCGATCGCCTGTGTCGTCCGGGTGACCTCGACCAGCTCGGCGAACGGGATCGGCGCGTCGCCGCCGCGGGCGATCGCGTCGACGAATGCGCGCGCGCAGGCGTTCTGGCCCTTGTCCTGGCGCCACAGGCCCATCCGGCGAAAGCCGCTCCAGCCCCAGCCGCGCAGCACCCGGAAGTTGTCGAGCTGCAGAACGCGGCCGGCGCAGAAGACTTCGAGCCGTTCCTTCGGGAAGCCCTTGTCGCCGTTGCCGAGGTAGTGGATGGTGCCGAGCGAGCCGTCCTCGAACTCGAGCGTGATCGTCGCCTTGTCGTCGGTCGTGGCGAACGCCGGGTGGCGGCCGACGCTCGTCGCCTGCCAGCGAACGATCGACGCGCCGGCGAGGTGCCGCAGCAGGTCGACGAAGTGGCAGGCCTCGCCGGCGATCCGGCCGCCGCCGACCTCGCGGTCCTGAGTCCAGTGCACGGCCGGAATCGCCCCCGCATTGACGGTCATCACGAAGCACCGCGGCTCGGCGACCGGGTCCAGCAGC
>JAIYAG010000125.1 GCA_027489195.1 Burkholderiales bacterium
CATGGCCGCAGACCGTCGCCGGGCCGTAGTCGGCGCCGAAGTCCAGGAACTCGGAGCGGTCGACGATCCGCGCGATCACCTCGTGCATGTCCACCGGCTGGCGGAAGTCGAGCGGCATGGTGCCGGCGAGCTCGTCCGGCGGATGGAGCGGCTCGAGCGACGGATCGTCGGCGAGCGTGGAGCGGGCGGCCTGCGCGTCCCACTGCAGCCGGACCATCAGCTCGCGGGCGATGCGCAGTCCGTCGGCGTCGTCGTCGGCGAGGTACTCGCCCAGGCCCGAGACGGTGGCGTGCATCTCGCCGCCGCCCAGTTCCTCGTCGGTCGCGATCTCGCCGGTGGCGGCCTTGAGCAGCGGCGGGCCGGCGAGAAAGGCGCGGGCACGGCCGCGGACCATCACCACGTAGTCCGACAGGCCCGGCATGTAGGCGCCGCCGGCGGTCGAGGAGCCGTGCACGACCGCCACCACCGGGATGCCCTCGGCCGACAGGCGCGCGAGGTTGTAGAAGATCCGCCCGCCGTGGACGAAGCCGTCGACCTGGTACTTGAGCAGGTTGGCGCCGGCCGACTCGATCAGCTGCACGAAGGGCAGCTTGTTCTGCAGCGCGATCTCCTGCGCGCGCAGCAGCTTCTCGCGCCCCATGTGCTGGATGGCGCCGGCGTCGATGCCGGCGTCGCTCGCGGTGATCACGCAGCGCGTGCCGCCGACGGTGCCGATGCCGTTGATCATCCCGCCGCCGGGCACCGAGGTGTCCGGGTTCGGGTCGTCGACCAGCCAGCCGGCGAGCGAGGACAGCTCGAGCCACGGCGCGCCCGGGTCGAGCAGGCGGGCCACGCGCTCGCGCGGCAGCAGCTGGCCGCGCTTGTCGAAGAGCGGCTTGGACTTGGCCGAAGCGGCCGCCGAGCGCGCCTCGAGCGTGCGCAGCCGCTCGACCAGCGCGAGCATGCCGGCGCGCCGTTCGGCGAAGGCGGCCGAGGACGGGTCGACGCGGGACTGTATGACCGGCACCGCGTCAGCCCTTCGGTTCGATGTTCATGAACGCCGGCGGGCTCGACAGGTGGAAGCCGTCGAAGGTCCGCTGCGAGGCCGAGTCCTTGACGCGCAGCGGCTGCGCCGGCGCGTTCGGGCGCGCGTTCGGCACGCCGCCGTCCACCCGGATGCAGTCGCCGGTGATGAAGTTGGCCGCCTCGGACAGCAGGAAGACGATCGCCACGGCGATCTCGGCCTCCGAGCCGTAGCGCTGCAGCGGCACCATCCGCCACTGCTTCGCCAGCCGGGCCTTGACCTCGTCGGGGTAGGTCTCCATGCCGCTGGAGGCGATCCATCCGGGCGCCACCGCGTTGACCCGCACGCCCGAGGGCGCCCATTCGGAGGCCAGCGTCTCGGTCAGGTTCAGCGTGCCCGCGCGCGCCGCGCCCGAGTGCGCCATCGAGGGCATGCCGCCCCAGATGTCCGCGATGATGTTGACGATCGCGCCGCCGTGGTCCTTCATCCAGCGGTTGAACACCTCGCGCGACATCAGGAAGCCGCCGGTCAGGTTGTTGCGGATCACCGCCTCCCAGCCCTTGAGCGTGAAGCTCTCGGCCGCCCCGGGGAACTGGCCGCCGGCGTTGTTGACCAGCCCGTCGATGCGGCCGTGTGCCGCGAGGACCGCATCGATGCCGGCCTGCACGCCCGCCTCGTCGCGGATGTCCAGCGGATGGCAGGTGGCCCGTCCGCCGACCTCGGCGATCTCGGCGGCGACCCGCTCGAGCTTCTCGGCCTTGCGTCCGATCAGTGCGACCGAGGCGCCGAGCGCCACCAGCTCGTGCGCGGTGCAGCGCCCGATGCCCGAGCCGCCCCCGGTGACGATGACGCTGCGGCCCTCGAACAGTCCCGGCCGGAACACCGAGCGGTAGCGGGCGGCGCGTGGATCGGGGGCGTGGGAGGTGGCGTCCATGCAGGCGTCGCGTGTGATGAGCGGGGTTCCGACAGCGTGTCTTCGGGGTCGTGATCCGTCAAGTTGCATTGCAGCATACGGATGCGACGACCTGTCCGAAAACGGCTCCCCGAGCGGCTTTCCGGTGGGTCGGCTTGACGCGCTCCTGCACGAGCCTATACTGAGCCGCACTCAGCAACGGCGCCTTCGAGCGCCCCGCGGACGATGACGGCACTGCCCAGGCGACGCAAGGCGGTCCGCCGCGCCGAGATCCTCGGCGCGGCGCGCGAGGTGTTCATCGCCCGTCGCTTCGAGGACGCCTCGATGGCCGAGATCGCCGCCCGCGCCGACTGCGTCGAGGGCACCCTCTACACCTACTTCCGCAACAAGCGCGACCTGTTCGACGCGGTCCTCACCGACGTCTACGATGCGCTGATCGCCGACATCGAACCGCGCTTCGCCTCGCTCGACGGAACCGCCGACCGGCTGCGCTTCCTGATCGCGCGGCACCTGCAGATCGCGGTCGACGATCCGGGCATCTCGGCGATGCTGGGCCGCGAGGCGCGCGGCGGGCAGCCGTACTTCGGCTCGAAGCTGCACGCGCTGAACCGGCGCTACGTGCAGTTCATGACCCGGACGCTGTCCGACGGCGTGGAGCGCGGCGAGCTGCGGGCCGACCTGGACCTCGCGATGGCGCGGGACTTCGTGTTCGGCGGGCTCGAGCACCGGGTGCGCGACCTGCTCGGCCGCGGCCGGCGGATCGAGCCGGCGCGCATGGCGCGCGAGATGGCGGGGCTGCTGCTCGAGGGCTTCGGGCAGCGGGCGGCGCCGGCCGCCGAGGCGCCGCTGGAGCGGATCGAGGCACGGCTCGCGCGGCTGGAAGGCGAGCTGAGGGCGAGGGCGCGCTGACCGGCGCGTCGGGGAGGGAGGAGACGAACATGACGAGACAGACCGTCCGGATCGGCAGCGCATCGGGCTTCTGGGGCGACACCGCCTCGGCCGCCCCGCAGCTCGTGCGCCGCGGCGACATCGAGTACCTGGTCTTCGACTATCTGGCCGAGGTCACGATGTCGATCATGGCCGCGCAGAAGGCCAAGGACCCGGCCGCCGGCTATGCGACCGACTTCGTGCAGATCACCATGAAGTCGCTGCTGCCCGAGCTCAAGGCGCGCGGCATCAAGGTCGTGGCCAACGCCGGTGGCGTGAATCCGCTGGCCTGCCGCGATGCGCTCGCCCGTGTCGCCGACGAGCTCGGCGTGCCGCTGAGCATCGGCGTGGTGCTCGGCGACGACCTGTCCGCCCAGGCCGACGCGCTGCGGGCCGCCGGCACCACCGAGATGTTCAGCGGCGCACCGTTCCCGGCGCGGCTGGCGAGCGTCAACGCGTATCTCGGCGCGCTGCCGATCGCCCGCGCGCTCGATGCCGGCGCCGACGTGGTGATCACCGGCCGCTGTGTCGACTCGGCGGTCACGCTCGGCGTGATGGTGCACGCCTTCGGCTGGCAGGCGTCCGACTTCGACCGGCTCGCGCAGGGCACGCTGGCCGGCCACCTGGTCGAATGCGGCGCACAGGGCACCGGCGGGCTCTTCACCGACTGGGACACCGTCCCCGACTGGGACGACATCGGCTTCCCGATCGTCGAGGCGCAGGCCGACGGCAGCTTCGAGATCACCAAGCCGCCGGGCACCGGCGGCCTGGTCTCGCCGGCGGCCCTGTGCGAGCAGCTCCTCTACGAGATCGGCGATCCGCGCGCCTACCACGTGCCCGACGTCGCCTGCGACTTCACCCGCGTGCGCTTCGAGCAGACCGGCCCGGATCGCGTGCGGGTGACCGGCGCGCGCGGCCGCGCGCCGACCGACACCTACAAGGTCAGCGCCACCCATCCGGACGGGTTCCGCAACGTCGCCCTGCTGGTGGTCGCCGGCGAGCGTGCCGCGCAGAAGGCGCGCCGCACCGGCGAGGCGCTGCTGACCCGGATGCAGCGGATGCTGGCCGAGCAGCAGCTGCCCGCGTTCACCGAGACGCGGATCGAGGTCGTGGGCGCCGAGGACATGTTCGGCGCGATCGCGCGGCCCGATGCGCGCGAGGTGGTGCTCAAGCTCGCGGCGCGTGCGCCGTCCAAGGCCTCGCTCGAGCTGTTCGCCCGCGAGTTCGCGCCCGCCGGCACCTCGATGTCGCCCGGCACCACCGGCTTCGGCGGCGGGCGGCCGACGCCCTCGCCGGTGATCCGGCTGTTCTCCTTCCTGGTGCCCAAGCGGGCGGTGCCGGTCGAGATCGACGTCGACGGCACCCGTCACGTCGTGGCCGTTCCGGTCGAGGGCGGCTTCGACGCCCGCGACCTGCCGTCGGCCCGCAGCCACCCCGACGCCGCCGCGCCGCCCGCAGCCGCCCGCAGGGTGCCGCTGATCGCACTGGCCCACGGCCGCTCCGGCGACAAGGGCGACAAGGCGAACATCGGCATCGTCGCGCGTCGCCCCGAGTGGCTGCCGGGGCTGTCGGCCTGGCTGACCCCCGAGCGGGTGGCGGCGCATTTTGCGCACAACGGGCCGTCGCGCGTGGAGCGCTTCGACCTGCCGGGCTTCGATGCCATGAACTTCCTGCTGCACGACGTGCTGGGCGGAGGCGGCATGGCGTCGCTGCGCACCGACAACCTGGCCAAGTGCTACGCGCAGGTGCTGCTGCAGATGGACGTGCCCGCGCCAGAGGGCTTCGAGGCCTGAAGATACCGCCGGGCGCCACGGCCCCGGTCCTGACACCGAGACGCAACGAGGAGACTCCCGCATGCCCATCGACGTCGCCACGCTCAAGCGCTGGCCCTTCGAGCCCCTGACCCAGGCCTACACCCACCGCGACACCATCCTGTACGCGCTGGGGCTGGGCCTCGGCCAGGATCCGCTCGACCCGGTCCAGCTGCGCTACACCTACGAGGACGGCCTGCAGGCGCTGCCGACGATGGCCGTCGTGCTCGGCTCGCCCGGCTTCTTCGCCAAGGACCCGCGCACCGGCATCGACTGGGTGAAGCTGCTGCACGGCGAGCAGGAGCTCGAGCTGCACGCGCCGCTGCCCGCCGCGGCCACCGTCGTCGGCCTCACGAAGGTGACCCGCCTGGTCGACAAGGGCGCCGGTAAGGGCGCGCTGATGTACTCCGAGCGCGAGATCACCGACGCGGCCACCGGCGCGCGTCTGGCCACCAGCCGCAGCGTGTCGTTCATGCGCGGCGACGGGGGCTTCGCCGCGGCCGGCCAGCCGTCCGACGAGGCGCCGCCGGCGCGGCCCGCCACGCCGGACACGCCCCCGGACACCGTCTTCGAGTGGAAGACCCGTCCCGAGGCCGCGCTCGTCTACCGGCTCTCCGGCGACTACAACCCGCTGCACGCCGACCCGAAGGTCGCGGCCGCGGCCGGCTTCAAGGCGCCGATCCTGCACGGGCTGTGCTCGTTCGGCGTGACCGGCTGGGCGCTGGTCAGCGCCGTCTGCGGCGGCGACGCCTCGCGCCTGAAGTCGATCGGCACGCGCTTCGCCGCGCCGGTCTATCCGGGCGAGACGCTGCGCGTCGAGATCTGGCGGCGCGGCGACGCGGTGCAGTTCCGCACCCGCGTCGTGGAGCGCGACATCGTCGTGCTCAGCCACGGGACCGCGACGCTGGGCTGAGGAAACCGATCGGGACGGGCGCGGGGCGCCCGCCCTGCAGGGCTGCGATAGCATCCGGGGAACGCCCCGGACACGAGGGAGGGAGAGGAGACCATGACGATGCTGAAGGACAAGGTGGTGATCGTGACCGGCTCGGGCCGGGGCATCGGTCGCGACATCGCGATGATGATGGCCGCGCAGGGCGCGAAGGTCGTGGTGAACGACCCGGGCGTCTCGGCGACCGGCGAGGGCAAGGACGAGGGCCCCGCCGCGCAGGTGGTCGAGGAGATCCGCAAGGCGGGCGGCACCGCGGTCGCGAACACCGACAGCGTCGCCGAGTGGGAGTCCGCCAACCGGATCGTGAAGACCGCGGTCGACGCGTTCGGGACCGTCCATGCGGTGGTCAACAACGCCGGCATCCTGCGCGACCGGATCTTCCACAACATGTCGATCGAGGAGTGGAAGGCGGTCATCGACGTCCACCTGAACGGCTCGTTCTACATGGCCAAGGCGGTGGCGACGATCTTCAAGAGCGAGGAGCGCGGCGCCTTCGTCCACATGACCTCGACCTCCGGGCTGATCGGCAACTTCGGCCAGGCGAACTACGCCGCGGCCAAGCTCGGCATCGTCGGCCTGTCCAAGTCGATCGCGCTCGACATGGCCCGCTTCAAGGTCCGCTCCAACTGCATCTCGCCGTTCGCCTGGAGCCGGCTGATCGGCACCATCCCGTCCGACACGCCCGAGCAGCAGGCGCGCCTCGCCCGCATGCAGGCGATGGAGACGGCGAAGATCGCCCCGCTCGCGGTCTACCTCTGCAGCGACCAGGCCGAGAAGGTCAGCGGCCAGATCTTCGCGGTGCGTGCCAACGAGATCTTCCTGATGGGACAGAGCCGGCCGATCCGCTCGGTCCACCGCGGCGAGGGCTGGACGCCCGAGACCGTCGCCAACCATGCGATGCCGGCGATGGAGAAGAGCTTCTATCCGCTCGAGCGCTCCGGCGACGTCTTCAACTGGGATCCGATCTGACATGACGACTTCATTCGGCATCCTCTCGTTCGGCGCGTACCTGCCGCGCGCCCGCATGCAGCGCCGCGCCATCGCGGCCGCCAACGGCTGGTTCGCGCCGGGGCTCAAGGGCCAGGGCAAGGGCGAGCGCACGATCGGCAACTGGGACGAGGACACGATCACGATGGCGGTCGAGGCCGCCCGCGACTGCCTCGGCGACACCGACCGCGGCACGTTGAAACAGGTCGTGCTCGCGTCCACCACCCACCCGTTCGACGACCGCCAGAACGCCACCGTGGTCGCCACCGCGCTGCACCTGTCGAGCGCACTGCGCACGAGCGACGCGGCCGGCAGCTTGCGGGCAGGCACCGGCGCCCTGATCGCCGCGCTCGAGGGCCGCGAGCGCAGCCTGGTCATCGCGTCCGACATGCGCCGTGCCAAGGCCGGCAGCAACCAGGAGATGCAGTACGGCGACGGCGCGGCCGCGATGCTGGTCGGCGAGGGTACGCCCGTCGCCCGGCTGCTGGGCGCGCACACCGAGTCGGTCGACTTCGTCCACCAGTACCGCATGGGCGACAAGGACACCGACTACGGCTGGGAAGAGCGCTGGATCCGCGACGAGGGCTACCTGAAGATCGTCCCGAAGGCGGTCTCGGCGCTGCTCAAGCGCTGCGGCGTCGAGCCCGGCGCGGTCACGCACTTCGTGATGCCCGGGACCCTGGCGCGCGTGCAGGCGGCGGTCGCCAAGAAGTGCGGCCTGCCCGAGGGCGCGGTGCGGGACCCGCTCGGCGCCGTCGTCGGCGACACGGGCGCAGCCCATGCGCTGCTGATGCTCGCGGCCGCGCTCGAGGACGCGAAGCCCGGCGACACGGTGCTCGTCGCCGGCTTCGGCGAGGGCTGCGACGCGCTGCTGCTCGAGGTCGGCACGGGCACGACGGCGGCCCGGCGCGGTGTGAAGGGCGCGCTCGCCGAGCGCCGGGAAGAGTCGAACTACATGCGCTGGCTGTCGTTCACCGGCACGCTGGACCTGGAGCGCGGCATGCGGGCCGAGGTGGACAAGGTCACCGCGCTGACGGTGCTCTACCGCAACCGCGACATGATCGAAGGGCTGGTGGGCGGCAAGTGCCGCAGCTGCGGCACGGTGCAGTTCCCGAGGCAACGCTATTGCGTGAACCCGGGCTGCAACGCGCTCGACAGCCAGGACGACTACGTGTTCTCGGAGCGTACCGGCAGCGTGCTCTCGTACACCGCCGACGGCCTGACCTACAGCCCCGATCCGCCCACCTACTTCGGGATGGTGCAGGTCGACGGCGGCGGGCGCATGCTGATGGACTTCACCGAGGTCGATCCGGCCTCGATGGACGTCGGACTGCCGGTGAAGATGGTGTTCCGGATCAAGGACGCGGACCCCAACCGGGGCTTCGTGCGGTATTTCTGGAAGGCGGCGCCGGCGGCGCGGTCCTGACCACGAGGAGATCGAGATGGCGAGCGGAATCAAGGACAAGGTGGTCATCCTCGGGATGGGCTGCTCCAAGTTCGGCGAACGCTGGGACGCGAACGCGCAGGACCTGATGGTCGAGTCGTTCGAGGAGGCGATGAAGGATGCCGGCATCGATCGCAAGCAGATCGACGCGGCCTGGCTGGGCACGGCGATCGAGGAGCAGCACGTCGGCAAGTCGGCGGTGCCGCTGGCGATGACGCTGCGCCTGCCGTACATCCCGGTCACGCGGGTCGAGAACTACTGCGCGACCGGCACCGAGGCGCTGCGCGGCGCCGTCTACGCCGTGGCCTCGGGCGCGGCCGACATCGCGATGGCGCTGGGTGTCGAGAAGCTCAAGGACACCGGCTACGGCGGCCTGCCGCAGCGCAGCCGTGGCGCGCTCAACGACCTGTTCTGGCCGAACCTGTCGGCGCCGGGGTCGTTCGCGCAGCTGGCCGCCGCCTACCGCGCCAAGCACGGCGCGAACAAGGACGACCTGAAGCGCGCGATGGCGCACATCTCGGTCAAGTCGCACGCCAACGCCGCGAAGAACGCGAAGGCGCACCTGCGCAACGCGATCACCGAGGAAGACGTGCTGCGCGCGCCGATGATCGCCGAGCCGCTCGGCCTGTTCGACTGCTGCGGCGTGTCCGACGGGTCGGCCTGCGCGATCGTCACCACCCCCGACATCGCCCGCGGGCTGGGCAAGAAGGACCTGGTCGCGGTCAAGGCGCTGCAGCTCGCGGTGTCCAACGGCGAAGAGGTGCAGCACGACAAGTGGGACGGCTCGTACTTCGCGACCACCCGCATCGCCGCGGCGCGCGCCTACCGGGAGGCCGGCATCACGAAGCCCCGCGAGCAGGTGTCGCTGGTCGACGTGCACGACTGCTTCTCGGTCACCGAGCTGGTCACGATGGAGGACCTGCAGCTGTCGGCCGAGGGCACTGCGATCCGCGACGTGCTCGACGGCTTCTACGATGCCGACGGCCAGGTGCCGTGCCAGATCGACGGTGGCCTGAAGTGCTTCGGCCACCCGATCGGCGCCTCCGGGCTGCGG
>JAIYAG010000135.1 GCA_027489195.1 Burkholderiales bacterium
CGACCCGCGGCCGCCCAGCGGGCGCCGCAGCCCGCCGCGCAGCCCACGCCCCGGCCTGTCGAGGCACGTGCCGTCGAGGCCCGTCCCGTCGAACAGCGGACCGCAGCGCCCGCGGCCCAGCGCCCGACGGCCCAGCGCCCGGCGGCCCCCGCCGCCGCGCAGCCGGTCGCGTCGAGCGCCGCGACCGCGCCGATGCGGGTCGAGCCGACCTTCCTCGCGCCGCCCCGTGAGGACGACGCGTTCGCCGATGCGGGCTTCGCGGGCAGCGGCCATCCGGGCGGTGTCGCCCCCGGCCTGTTCGCGCCCGTCGCGCCGGCGCGCGAGTCCTTCGACACGGGTGCGTCCGCCCTGCGTCCGCAGGCCGATGCGGCCGCGACGGCCCAGGCCGCGGGCAACGAGGCGCTGGTCGCCGAGCTGCAGTCGCTCAAGGGCATGATCGCGCGCCAGTTCGCCACGGTGAGCTGGTTCGAAGGCGTGCGCCGCAGTCCGGTGCAGGGCAAGCTGCTGCGCACGATGGTCGCGGCCGGCTTCTCGCTGAAGCTGGCGCGCTCGGTGGTGTCCAAGCTGCCGTCGGACTTCGGCGACCGGGACGCGCAGACCTGGCTCGAGGACGTGCTGGCCCGCAACGTGCGCTGCGCGCCGCGCACCGAGTCCTTCGAGGCCGGCGGCGTGTTCGCGCTGGTCGGCCCCACCGGCGTCGGCAAGACCACCACCACCGCGAAGATCGCCGCCCGCCACGTGCTCAAGCACGGCGCGCAGTCGGTCGCGCTGATCACCGTCGACACCTACCGTCTCGGCGCCCACGACCAGCTGCGCGCCTTCGGCCGCATCCTGGGCGTGCCGGTGCACATCGCCCATGACGCGTCCGCGCTGCACGACCTGCTGCGCCTGCGCGGCACCCGCCAGCTGGTGCTGATCGACACGGTCGGCATGGGGCATCGCGACGAGCGGATCCGCAGCCTGCTGGGGTCGCTGCCGCGGTCGGACATCAAGCATGTCGTCGTCGCGAGCTGCGCGGCCCAGGCCGAGACGATCGACGAGTCGCTGCGGGCCTACGAGGCGCGCCAGGCGGCCGGCGTCATCCTGACCAAGGTCGACGAGGCCGCCCGCCTGGGCGGCGCGATCGACTGCCTGCTGCGCCAGCGCATCAAGCTGCTGGGCGTGTGCGACGGGCAGCGCGTGCCGGAGGACTGGCAGGCGCCCGACGGCGCGAGGCTGGTGCGACGCGCGCTGCTCGCGCCGCCCGCCGGCGCGTTCGCGCTCGACGACGAGGAACTGCCGCTGGTGTTCGGTGTGGCGGCGACGCTGCAGGGGGACGTCTCGCATGCTTGACCGCGGACAGGATCAGGCGGCCGGCCTGCGACGGGCGATGCCCCGTCGCGGCGGGCCCGTGCTGCCGCTGGCAGGCGCGGGCGAGCATCCGGAGTTCGTCGTGCGGCTTGCGCAGGCGCTGGCCGACAGCGGCACGCGGGTCACGGTGGTGAGCGACTTCGATGCGGTCATCGAGCAGCTCGGTCGTGGACGGCCGCGCAGCGGCCTGACGGCGATCCATTCCAGGCAGGCCGGCGACGACCTGCAGGGGCTGGCGTCGATCGCGGCTCGGGCGCAGCTGACGCTGGTGGCGGTCGACGACGGCCGTCTCGCCCGCGGCCTGTCGCTGCCCAGCTGCGATGCGGTGGTGCTGGCCGGGGCGGACACCGAGGCGCTCGCCACCGCGTACGCACGGATCAAGGCGATGGTCGGGCTCGGCTCGATCCGCGACGTCTGCGCGCTGTTCGGCCGCGGTACGGGCGGCGCGCCCGCGCGTCTCGGCCACGAGCGGCTCGCGCAGACGGTGCAGCGATTCCTGGGTGTCGACCTCGCCTTCGGCGGCGCGGCACCCGATACCACCCTGCCGGGCGACTACCGTCGCCTGGCGGACGACCTGGCCGCGTGGGCACGCGGACGGGGGGAGGGCGCGACATGGCGGCCCCATTGACGGCTGGAGGAGCGATGTACACGGCACGCGGCACGCTGGACCGCAGCGCGGCGGTCGAACGGTATGCGCCGATGGTGCGGCGACTCGCGTCGCAGCTGATCGCGCGCCTGCCGGCGAACGTCGAGATCGACGACCTGATCCAGGCTGGCATGATCGGACTGATGGACGCGCTGTCCCGGTACGAGACCGGTCACGGCGCGCAGTTCGAGACCTTCGCGATGCAGCGCATCCGCGGGGCGATGATCGACGAACTGCGCGGGGCCGACTGGCTGCCGCGTTCGGTGCGGCGCAACCAGCGCGCGATCGAGACCGCGGTGCATGCGGTCGAGCAGCGCGTACGCCGCTCGGCCACCGAGGCGGAGGTCGCCGAGCAGATGGGCCTCGGACTCGCGGAGTACCAGCAGATGCTGGGCGACGCGCACGGCGGTCAGCTGCTCTACCTGGACGACTTCGTCGGCTCGGACACCGACGAGAGCTTCATCGACCGGCACCCCGGGCCGGACAGCCTCGACCCGGTGAAGGTGCTGGACGACGATCGCTTCCGCGCCTCGCTCGCCGCCGCCATCGAGGCGCTGCCCGAGCGCGAGCGCCAGGTCATGGGCATGTACTACGAGCACGACATGAACCTCAAGGAGATCGGCGCGGTCCTCGGCGTCACCGAGTCCCGGATCTGCCAGCTCCACAGCCAGGCGGTGGCCCGGCTGCGCACGAAGCTCAAGGGCTGGTGAGACCGGCCCCGACGTTCCCTGGACCAGACGACATGATTCCCTCGCTGATCAAGCGGCGCCCCGCTCCCCCTTCCGGAGCGGCTTCGCCCGACACCGTGCCGGCCGCCACCGGGCTCGACGACACCCGGCTCGCCGAGCTCGCCCGCCAGGCCGGAGAGCTGGGTCGCGAGGCCGCCGAGCTGTCCGGCACGATCGACGACCTCGCCGCCGACGGTGCACGCCAGCGGGACCGGTTCCGCCATGCGTCCGCCGAGATGGACGGCATGTACGACGCCAACCGCACGATCGCCGCGGCGACCGATGCGAGCCGCACCGCGGTCCACGAGGCGCGCGAGGCGGTCGAGCACGTGGGGCGTGGCGTGGTGGAAGTGGTCGACACGCTGCGCGAGGTGTCGGATGCCGCGGGCGAGATCACGCGGATCGCCCTGCAGACCCGGCTGGTGGCCTTCAACGCGTCGGTCGAGGCCAAGCGGGCCGGCGACGCGGGGCGCGGCTTCGCCGTGGTGGCCGACGCCGTGCGCGACCTCGCCGCCAAGGTCGAGCAGTCGTCCAAGCTCATCATGGGCACGGTCAAGCAGCTCGACGCCCGGATCGACGCGCTGTCTCGCGAGATCGTCGCCGGCGGCTCCAACGAGAGCGCGTTCCATGCCGCCCTGGGCCGTGCCGAGGCGCAGGTCGACGGCATCGCCGGTGCGGCCCACGCCAACCTCGCCACCTGCGAGTCGGTGCTGGGCACCGTCCGCGAGCTCGCCGGCCAGGTCGACCGCAGCGCGGGCGCCCTGGAGGCCGCGCGCACCCGGGCCGGCACCTTCCTCGGCGTGTCGGAGTCGCTGCTCGAACTGACCGCGAGCAGCGGGGTGCGCACCCCCGACACGCCGTACATCGAGGCCGCGATCGGGACCGCGACGGCGATCGCGGCACGCTTCGAGCAGGCGATCGCCGCCGGACGGATCACGCTCGCCGACCTGTTCGACGAGCGCTACCAGCCGATC
>JAIYAG010000236.1 GCA_027489195.1 Burkholderiales bacterium
GGTGCGGGTGAGATCGGCGAGATCGTGATCCGCGGCCCGAACGTCACCGCCGGCTACGAGGCGAACCCGAAGGCGAACGCCGAGGCCTTCGCCGACGGCTGGTTCCGCACCGGCGACCAGGGCGTGATGGACGCCGACGGCTACGTGACCATCACCGGCCGTCTCAAGGAGATCATCAACCGCGGCGGCGAGAAGGTGAGCCCGCGCGAGGTCGACGAGATCCTGATGGACCATGCCGCGGTCGCCCAGGTGGTGTGCTTCGGCATGCCGCATCCGAAGCTCGGCGAGGAGGTGGCCGCCGCGGTGGTGCTGCGCGAAGGGCAGAGCGCCACCGAGCGCGAACTGCAGGACTTCGTCGGCAAGCGTGTCGCCGACTTCAAGGTGCCCAAGCGGATCCTCATCCTCGAGGAGATCCCCAAGGGCGCCACCGGCAAGCTGCAGCGCATCGGCCTCGCGCAGAAGCTCGGCCTCGCCTGATCCGGATCACGTCGGCCGCGGCAGCGGGCGACGGTTCCGGGCAACCCGTGTTCACGTTCAATCGACTTGAGAGATGACCATGACCCGACCGTTCTTCCGTACCGCGGCCGCCGTTTCGGCCATCACCGCCGTGATCGGCGCGACGCCCGTCGCGGCGATCGCCCAGACCTGGGAGCCCGCCAAGCCGATCGAGTTCGTCGTGCCCGCGGGCACCGGCGGCGGGGCCGACCAGATGGCCCGCTTCATCCAGGGCGTGGCCGCCAAGCACAGCCTCACCAAGCAGCCGATCGTCGTCGTCAACAAGTCCGGCGGCGCGGGCGCCGAGGGCTTCCTCGCGATGAAGTCTGCCAATGCCGATCCGCACAAGATCGTCATCACGCTGTCGAACCTGTTCACCACGCCGCTGGCGACCGGCGTGCCGTTCAACTGGCGCGACCTCACGCCGGTGACCATGCTCGCCCTCGACCAGTTCGTGCTGTGGGTCAACGAGGAGTCGCCGCACAAGACGGCCAAGGCCTACTTCGAGGCGATGAAGTCCTCGCCGCCGAGCACTTTCAAGATGGGCGGCACGGGCTCCAAGCAGGAGGACCAGATCATCGCGGTGATGATGGAGAAGGCCGCCGGCAAGAAGATGACCTACATCCCGTTCAAGGGCGGCGGTGACGTGGCGGTGCAGCTCGTGGGCAAGCACATCGACGCGACCGTGAACAACCCGATCGAGGCCGAGTCGCACTGGCGCGCGGGCAAGCTGCGTCCGCTGTGCGTGTTCGACAAGGAGCGCATGCCCTACAAGGGCAAGCTCACCGAGACGCAGACCTGGAACGACGTGCCGACCTGCGTGTCGCAGGGCATCGGGGTCGAGTACCTGATGCTGCGCGGCATCTTCATGGCACCCGGCGTCAAGCCGGAGCAGGTCGCCTACTACAACGGGCTGTTCGACAAGATCCGTGCGCTGCCCGAGTGGAAGGAGTTCATGGACAAGGGCGCGTTCAAGCAGACCTCGATGAAGGGCCAGGAGTTCTTCGACTGGCTCGGCAAGAACGAGCAGCTGCATCGCGTGCTGATGAAGGAAGCCGGCTTCATCGCCATGTGATCCGCGGGGCGCGCGCGTCTGCGTGCGCCCCCGTCTTCCCGGAGCGCGCCCGAGAGCGCGCCCGTCTCCGCCATCCGATACGTTCCAACCGACCCGGGCGCCGCGCGCGCCGAGAGAATCCCGACATGAACGAACCCTCCGGTACGCCCCAGGACAGCGTTCGCACGCGCTGGCCGGAAGCCGCCGTCGCCGTGCTGCTGCAGGCGATCGCGATCGCCGTCATCGTCGACAGCATCCGGGTCGGCGTGGGCTGGGCCGACGACGGCCCGCGCTCGGGCTACTTCCCGTTCATCATCGGCGTGCTGCTGCTCTCGAGCGCGAGCTGGATCCTGGTGTCGCAGCTGCGGCGCTGGAGTGCCGACCAAGGCGAGTTCGCCGAGCGCGCGCAGCTGCGCCTGGTGATGCAGATGGCCGTGCCGATCGCGCTCTACATCGCCGCGATCGCGCTCGTGGGCCTGTACGTCGCCTCGACCGCGCTGATCGCCTGGTTCATGGTCCGTCACGGCAAGTACCGCGCGCTGCCGAGCATCGCGGTGTCGATCGGCGTGCCGCTGATCTGCTTCCTCGTCTTCGAACGCTGGTTCCTCGTGCAGCTCCCCAAGGGCCCGCTCGAGGCGGCCTTCGGCCTCTGAGCGCACGGAGACCACCATGCAGGAACTCCTCGACCTCGGGCACGGCTTCTCGGTCGCGCTCACGCTGCCGAACATCGGCTTCATGTTCATCGGCATCATCCTCGGCGTGCTGATCGGCGTGCTGCCGGGCCTGGGCGGCGCCAACGGCGTCGCCATCCTGTTGCCGCTCACGTTCTCGATGAACCCCACGTCGGCGATCATCATGCTGTCGTGCATCTACTGGGGGGCGCTGTTCGGCGGGGCGATCACCTCGATCCTGTTCAACATCCCCGGCGAGCCGTGGTCGGTCGCGACGACCTTCGACGGCCATCCGATGGCGCAGCAGGGGCGTGCGGCCCAGGCGCTGACGGCGGCGTTCACCTCGTCGTTCGTGGGCGCGCTGTTCGCGGTGCTGCTGATCACCTTCTCGGCACCCGTCCTCGCCAAGTTCGCGCTCAAGTTCGGCCCCGCCGAGTTCTTCGCGGTGCAGCTGCTGACCTTCTGCAGCTTCGTCGGGATGAGCAAGGAGGCGCCGGCCAAGACGCTCGCCGCGATGATGCTCGGCTTCGCGCTCGCCGCGGTCGGCATGGACACTGTGACCGGCCAGCTGCGGATGACCTACGGCGTGCCCGAGCTCCTCAAGGGCTTCGACTTCCTGATCGCGGTGATCGGCCTGTTCGGCATCGGCGAGATCCTGCTGACGATGGAGGAGGGGCTGGCCTTCAAGGGCAAGAGCGCGAAGATCACCTTCAAGGTGGTGCTCGAGACCTGGAAGGAGCTGTTCACGCACTGGCGGCTGTTCCTGCGCTCGACCGCGATCGGCTGCTGGATGGGCATCACGCCCGGCGGCGCCACGCCCGCGTCGTTCATGAGCTACGGCATGGCGCGTCGCATGTCCAAGCACCCCGACGAGTTCGGCAAGGGTCGCCTGGAAGGGGTGCTCGCGCCCGAGACCGCGGCGCACGCGGCCGGCACCTCGGCGCTGCTGCCGATGCTGACGCTGGGCATTCCCGGCTCGCCCACGGCCGCCGTGCTGCTGGGTGGCCTCGTGATCTGGGGCCTGCAACC
>JAIYAG010000285.1 GCA_027489195.1 Burkholderiales bacterium
CGCGCCGCGGGGCGGCGCGCTCAGTAGAGGACGGGCACGATGCCCCAGGGCAGCGGCACCTTGAGGAGCTTGTAGAAGGCGATGTGCACCGCCAGCGAGGCGACGAGCGACCAGCCGATCGCGCGCGCCCAGCCCACCTTGAGTGCCCGCATGGCGATCGCCATGCAGACCGGCGCGACGATCAGGTAGCCGAGTCCTTCCGACGCGACGAGGTACAGCACGATCGACCCGAGGATGCCGAAGGCCGGCGCGATCTGCTCGGCCTCGGGTGCCTCGTCGGACCCCTTGCCATAGTGCGCGGACCGCAGGCTGCGCAGCACCAGCAGCAGTCCGCAGACGAACAGGCCGACTGCGACGATCGACGGCAGGGTCGAGGCGCCGAGCTTCTGGCCCGGCACGTTCGGAAAGCTGCGCGAGCTGACGTACACCGCGGCCCCGAGGGCCGCGATCCCGGCCCCCGTCCAGCGGTCGATCGATCGCATGGTCCGCTTGCCTTACTTGACGATGCCGACCGCGGTCATCACCGCCTTCATGTCCGCGTCGCCCTTGGCCATGAACTTGCCGAACTCCTCGCCCGTGCCCCAGATCACGCCGAAGCCGCGCGAGGCCATGAACTCCTGGTAGTCCTTGCTGTCGTAGACCTTCTTGAGCGCGCCCTCGAGCTTGGTGCGCACGTCGGCCGGGATGCCCTTGGGGGCGGCCACGCCGCGCCAGGCGCCGGTGCCCCAGTTCGAGCCAGTGGCCTCCTTGAGCGTCGGCACGTTCGGGTACAGCGTCGCGCGCTTGTCGGCCATCACCGCCAGCGAACGCACCTTGCCGGCGTCGATCAGCGAGCGCGCCTCGGGCAGCGAGCAGGGCACGAACTCCACGCCGCCGGCGGCCAGGTCCTGCAGGCCGGGCGCGGCGCCGTTCGAGGGCACCCAGGGCACGCTGGCCGGGTCGATCTTCATGTCCGACAGCATGCCGGCGAGCGCGAGGTGCCAGATGCCGCCCTGGCCGGTGCCCGAGGCCTTGAACTTGCCCGGGTTCGCCTTGATCGCCGCGATCACGTCGTTCATCGTCTTGTACGGCGAGTCGGCGCGGACCTGGAAGCCCGCCGGGTCGAGGTTCACCAGCGCCAGCGGCGTGTAGCTCGCGTGCGTCAGGTCGGTCAGCTTCTGGTGATGCATCATCGTGATCTCGACCGTGATCAGGCCGAGCGTGTAGCCGTCCGGCGCCGCGGAAGCGATCGCCTGGTGGCCGACGACACCGGATCCGCCGGTGCGGTTCACCACGTTGATCGGCTGCCCCAGTTCCTTCTCCAGCAGGCTGCCGATGATCCGGGCGGTCGCGTCGGTGCCGCCGCCGGCGCCCCAGGGCACGACCAGGGTGATCGGACGGTTCGGGTAGGCCTGCGCGAATGCCGAGGCGGACGCGGCGAGCGCGAGTCCGGCGGCCGCAGTCTTCAGGATGCGGGAAAGCGATCGGATCATGGGGGGTCTCCTCGTGTGGGCTGCGGGTCGGTCGCGATCGGTTCGCGTCGCCCGTGCGTATGCGGTGCCCGCGGATTCTGTGCGCCCACCCCGGGGGCGTCAAGCCGGATGCCCGGCGGCGGACGCCCCGGGCCGGGTTGCGAGCGTGGATCGCACTAATGCGCGTCGGCGTCTACAATGAACGCACTCCACGGCACCGATCGGCGCGCCGACGTCCCGCCTCGCGGCGCCCGTCCAACGACACGGTTTGGCTTGAAAGCTCCTGAAGATCCCAAGAACCGGCAGTTCCTCCAGCTGAACCGGTACCGGCGCGAGCGCACCGCGGTCCACGTGTACCTGTTGAGCGGCACGCGGTTCACCGGTCGCATCCGCTCGTTCGATGTCCACACCCTGCTGCTCGAGACGCAGCACGGCGAGATGGTGATCTACGGCCACGCGGTCAGCACCATCGAGCCGGCGGTCACGGTGCGCGGACGCCGTCCGGGTCCGGGCGCGCCGCGCCGCGAGGGCGGCGGCTTTCGCCGCGATGGCGAGTCGGCCCCGCGCCGCGACGCCGGCGACCGGCCCTGGTCGGCCCCGCGCGACGCGGCGCCGGTCTCCGACCCCGAACTCGACGGCGACGTGGTGCTGCCGAGCGAGCCGCGTACGCCGGTCGCGCCGACGGTGACCATCGTGCGTCGCCGCTCGAGGCTGCTCCCCCGCGAGTGAGCGGGGGCGGGCGGGCCGGCCTCAGGCGGGCCGCGGGCGCGGCGGCCTGATCCGGAGCGCGGCGAGCGCCGCGAGCGCGGCCACACCGGCCGCCGTCGCGAAGGCGAGCGCGAAGGCGCGCGACAGCGCCTCGGGCTGCGCGTCGGCCAGCGAGCCGCCGGCGGTGCCGGCCATGACCATCGAGGTCAGTACCGCGATGCCGACCACGCCGCCCAGCGAGCGGAAGAACGACACCAGCGCGGTCACCACACCGATCATCGCCGGCCCGACCGCGCCCTGCGCGGCCACCAGCACCGAGGGCAGCGTCATCCCGAGCCCGAAGCCCAGCGGCACCATCGCCGACAGCGGCACCGGGGCCTGCGCATGCGCCGACCAGGCGATGACGGCCAGGCCCACGCAGGCGAGCGCGGAGCCGATCGCCGAGATCGCGCCCAGCTTCGGCCAGCGCAGCATCAGGCGCCCGGCGGTGAGTGCGCCCGCGGGCGTCGCGAGCGTCAGCGCCACCAGCCGCAGCGCCACCTCGCCCGCACGCGCGCCGCCGAGCGTCTGCATCGTCAGCGGCAGCAGCACCGTGCTGCCGATCAGCACGAAGAAGTTCAGCCCGTTCACCAGGCAGCAGGCGAGCACGGTGCGGTTGGCGAACAGCGAGGTCGGCACGATCGGCTCGGGCGCATCGGACTCGCGCCAGGCCCACAGCCCGAGCAGCACGACGCCGACGGCGAGCAGCGCCAGCGTCGACGCGCCGAACCAGTTCGCGCCTTGTCCGATGCGCGTCAGCGCCACCAGCGGCACCGCGAGCCCTGCGGCCAGCAGCGCCGCACCCGGCCAGTCGATGCGCGCCTCGCGGTGGGCCGGTGCGGCCGCCGGCAGCACGGCGAGCACGCGCCAGGCCGCGAAGGCCGCCAGCGGCAGGTTGATCCAGAACACCGCCCGCCACGACAGGTGCTCGGTCAGGTAGCCGCCGAGCAGCGGCGCGGCGAGCGCCGCGGTGGCGAACACGCCCGAGAAGTAGCCCTGCCAGCGCCCGCGCTCCGGGCCGTGCACGACGTCGGCCGCCGCGGCCTGCCCGAGCGCGAAGAGCGCACCGCTGCCCAGGCCCTGCAGGATGCGTGCGCCGATCAGCATCGGCATGCTCACCGACAGCGCGCACAGCAGCGAGCCGCAGGCGGCGATGCCGGTCGCGACCAGCAGCATCCGGCGCCGCCCGTGAAGGTCGGAGAGCTTGCCGTAGATGGGCGTGGCGACCGTGCCCGCGACGAGGTAGCCGGCCATCACCCAGGCGATCAGCGAGACGTCGTCGAGCGCGCGGCCGATGGTCAGCAGGGCGATCGGGACGATCGAGCCGTCGATCGCGCCGAGGAAGATCGTCGGCAGCAGGCCGAGGACGACCCGCCGGACCTGCTCGGGGGGCAGGCCCGGCGCGGGTGCTGCGGACAACTCAGACGCCGAGCGTCTGGCCGCCGTCGACGGCGATGGTCTGCGCGGTGACCCAGCGCGCCCCGTCCGAGGCGAGCCACATCACCACCTCGGCGACCTCCTCGGGGGCGCCGAATCGGCCGAAGGGGATGCTGCGGCGCGTGCCCTCGTACAGCTTGGGGTCCGAGTCCCGGCGCTGCTCCCAGAGTCCGCCGGGAAAGTCGATCGAGCCGGGCGCCACGCAGTTCACGCGGATGCCTCGCCGGGCCCACAGCGCGGCCTGGCTGGTCGTGTAGTGGATGACCGCGGCCTTCGCGGCGCCGTAGGCCGGCGTGCGCGTCGAGGGCTTGAGCGCCGAGATCGACGACACGTTGATCACCGACGCCGAGGTCGCGCGCTCGAGCCAGGGCAGGGCGGCGCGGCTGGCGCGCACCACCGCCTGCACGTCGACGCCGAAGCTCGCGGCCCAGCCTTCCTCCGTGTCGCCGGCGCCGAAGCCCGACGCGTTGTTGACCAGCACGTCGACGCCACCCAGCGCGTCGGCCGCGGACGCGACCCAGGCCTCGATCTGGGCCTGGTCGGCGAGGTCGCAGGAGGCCGCGTGCATGCGGCCGGGGCCGGCTGCGGCGAGCTCCGCGCGGGCCGCCTCGAGGGCCTCGGCGCCGCGCGCGCAGATCGACACCGAGGCGCCGGCGCGCGCGAAGCCGAGCGCGATCGAGCGGCCGATGCCGCGGCTGCCGCCGGCGACGAGCACGCGGCGACCCTTGAAATCGTGGGAGACGGTCATCGCTGCGCGCCGGGGATCAGGAGAAGGCCTGGATGCCGGTCTGGGCGCGGCCCAGGATCAGCGCGTGCACGTCGTGCGTGCCCTCGTAGGTGTTGACCACCTCGAGGTTGACCAGGTGCCGGGCCACGCCGTACTCGGCCGAGATGCCGTTGCCGCCCATCATGTCGCGCGCCAGGCGCGCGATGTCTAGCGACTTGCCGCAGCTGTTGCGCTTCATGATCGAGGTGATCTCGACCGCGGCCGTGCCCTCGTCCTTCATGCGGCCCAGGCGCAGGCAGCCCTGCAGCCCGAGCGTGATCTCGGTCTGCATGTCGGCGAGCTTCTTCTGGATGAGCTGGTTGGCGGCGAGCGGGCGGCCGAACTGCTTGCGGTCGAGCACGTACTGGCGCGCGCGGAACCAGCAGTCC
>JAIYAG010000155.1 GCA_027489195.1 Burkholderiales bacterium
CGCTTGAGCTTCTCGTAGCCCCAGCCGGTCTTCGGCGCGAAGGCCGGTACGCGGATCTCCACCAGGATCTCGTCCTCGGCCAGGGCGGTGGTGTACAGGCCGAGGAAGAAGTCGTCGGCCTTGACCGTGCGCTCGCCGTTCGGGCCCGCGATCACGAAGCTCGCGTCGAGCGCCAGCGACAGCGCCGGATGGTCGTTGGCGGGATCGCCGTGGGCGATGTCGCCGCCGATGGTGCCGCGGTTGCGCACCTGCGGATCGGCGATCAGGGCGGCGGCCTCGGGCAGCAGCGGCACGCGGGCCTGCAGCACCGGCGAGGTGATCAGGTCGTTCTCCACCGTCATCGCGCCGATCCGGATCGTCGCGCCGTCCTCGCGGATGCCGCGCAGCGAATCGATGCGGTTCAGGTCGATCAGGTGCGCGGGCTGGGCGAAGCGCAGCTTCATCATCGGCAGCAGGCTGTGGCCCCCGGCCAGCAGCTTGGCATCGCTGCCGAGCGAGCCGAGCAGGGCGACGGCCTCGCCGACGGTGCGCGGCGCGTGATAGTCGAACGCGGGTGGGATCATCGTGTCTCCTCGTGGGTACCGCCGGGATCGGACACTTCGACCGATCGTCCTGGACAGACCGCGAGTCTGCATCGGTTCGGGCCATCGGTGCGGGTGGCCGAACGCGTTTCGGGGGCATTTGCGCTCCGGGTGGAGGCTCAGCCCCTTTTTCTCGGAGGGCTAGATCCGCTCGACCGGAAGCACGCGCCCCCTACTTGCCCAGCAGCACCGACGGCAGCCAGGTCGCCAGCCCCGGGAACAGCATCACCAGGAACAGCATCAGGATGCCGAACAGCACGTAGGGCATCACCGCCGCGAAGATCTCGCTGGTCGGGATCTCCTTGGGTGCCACGCTGCGCATGGTGAACAGCAGCATGCCGAAGGGCGGTGTCAGCAGCCCGAGCTGCATGCAGATCAGGAACATCACGCCGAACCACAGCGGGTCCCAGCCGTAGTGCGCCACCAGCGGCATGAAGAAGGGCAGGGTGATCAGCATCATGCTGACCTGATCGACGAAGCAGCCGAGCACCAGCAGGATGCCCATCATCCCGAGCAGCACCACCCACTGCGACAGCCCGGCGCCCTGCACCAGCCCGACCAGCCCGTTGGTCGCGCCCGAGAACGACAGGATCTGCGAGAAGGTCGTTGCGCCGATGATGATGAACAGGATCACGCCCGAGATCGCGGCGGTGCCCAGCAGCGACTTGGCGAGCGCGCGCACCGTCACCGCGCGGTAGGCCGCGGCCACCAGCACCGTGGCCGCGGCGCCCACCGCGGCCGACTCGGTCGGCGTCGCCCAGCCCGCGGTCATCGACAGGATGACGACCACGAAGATGAACACCAGCGGCGTCACGTAGACCACCAGCGGGCGCCAGCGCGCCCAGCCGCTGACCTGCTGGTGCTCGAAGGTCGGGGCCAGCGTCGGGTCGAGGATGCAGCGCCCGACGATCCAGCCGAGGAACAGCACCGACAGCAGGATGCCCGGCACGACACCGGCCACCAGCAGCCCGGAGATGGAGATGCCGGCGAGGCTGCCGAGCAGCACGGTCAGCGCCGACGGCGGGATCAGCATGTCGACGCCGCCGATGGCCATGATCGGGCCCATCGCCATCCGCGGGCTGTAGCCGCGCGCGAGCATCTGCGGCAGCAGCAGGCCGCCGAGCAGCGCCGTGGTCGCCACCGTCGAGCCCGAGATCGCGGAGAAGACCGTGCCGGCCACCACCGCGATCACCGACAGGCGACCTGGCATCCGCCAGATCAGGTTGTCGAAGGCATCGATCGCCTTCATCGCGACGCCGGTGTGGAACAGCACCTCGCCCATCAGCACGAAGAAGGGGATCGGCGTCAGCGAGAAGTTGGTGATCGACGCCACGCCGTTGCGCACGACCTGCATCAGGCCGGCCTCGCCGCCGAGGAAGATCACCGCGCCGACGAGGTTGATCGCGAGGAACGCGAAGCCGGCCGGCAGGCCGACCAGCAGCAGGATCGTCAGGATGCCGAACAGCAGCCCGAGGGTCTCCCACCACGGCATCATCGTGCGGACTCCGCAGCGTCGGCGGTCTCGCCCGGGACCGGCAGGCCCGCGTCCGAGATCGAGCCGGTGGGCGGCGGCGGGAACACCAGCCTGCGCGCGCACTCGAGCGCCAGCAGCAGGAAGCACACCGGCACCGGCAGGAACAGCCACCACTCCGGGAAGATCAGGCTCTTGATGACCAGCGCGCCGACCTGCTTCGTGTCGAGGATCACGCGGACCGCGTACCAGGCGATCACGAGGCTCACCACCATGCAGATCGCGGCGGTGACGCGCTCGACGCGCATCAGATTGGGCTTGGAGAGCTTGGTCGCGAGCAGGTCGAGCCGCACGTGCTCGTAGCGGAACATCAGCCACGGTGCGGCGAGGAAGGTCGCCAGCGGCAGCGCGTACTCGGTCGCCTCGACGATCCACGGCAGGCTGCGCGCGCCCAGGTTGCGCGCCACCACGTCCCAGACCACCGCCATGGTCACCAGCCCGAGGATCGCGGCCGACGCCCCGCCGCAGGCCTGCATCAGCCTCGACCAGGCCTTCATCGGGCGTCGCCGTCCCGGAGCGGGCACGCGCCCGCCGTGCAGCCCGGACTCACTTGGGTTCCATCGTCGCGCGCAGCTTCGGGCCGTGGACCGGGCTCGTCTTGACCAGCCCGTCCCAGGCCGAGCCGTAGGCCGCCGCGAGGTACGCCTTCGACTGCGCGGCATCGAGCTTGATGACCTGGATGCCCGCGTCCTGCTGCTTCTTCATGTCGACGGCCGCGTCCTTGGCCGAGATCTCGTTGAGCTCGGCCTCGAGGATCGCGCCCTGCTTCTCGAGGAAGGCGCGCTGCGCGGGCGTGAGCTTCTTCCAGGTGGCGGCGCTGAAGACGATGCCGAGCTCGAGCGAGTAGAAGCCCGGGTCGATGCGGAACTTGGTCTTCTCGTGCCAGCCGTTGTCGAAGATGCCCAGCAGCGGCCAGCCGTAGCCGTCGACCACGCCGCGCTCGAGCGCGGTGTAGACCTCGCCCGGGGGCATCTGCACGACGCTCGCGCCGAGCTTGGTGAAGAAGTCGCGGAAGATCGGGGCGATGCGGATCTTCAGGCCGGTGAGGTCGGCCTTGTCGATCGGCTTGTTCGAGAAGATGTGGTACTGGATGCCCTCGCCGGTCTTGGCGAAGTAGTACAGGCCCTTCTCCAGGTACAGCGCGTTCAGGAACTCCATCGTGCCGTCCTTTCGCAGGTCGGCCATCTTCTTGTCGGTGTAGTTCAGCGCCAGGCCCTCGGGCACCAGGCTCGCGGTGTACGCGGCGGTGCTGTTGGCCAGGTCGACGACGCCGCTGCGCAGCGCGTTGGCCTGCTCGAAGGTCGGGATCGCCTTCGGGCCGCCCAGGTAGTTGATCTGCACGATCCCCTTGCCCTCGGCGTTCACGCGCTGCACGAAGCGCTCGAAGTTGCGCGAGAAGTAGGTGCCTTCCTGGAAGCCGCTGACCGCGCGCAGCGTGATCTCCTGGGCCTGCGCGCCGAGCGCGGCCAGCGTCAGGCTGGAGGCGAGGGCGGCGGCGAGGGTGGCGCGCAGCGTGCCGCGTCGGATCGGGGATGGGGTCATGGCGGCTTTCCTCTCAGGTGTCTTTACTTTATGGTTCAACTATTCAAGCGTCAAGAAACTGCTGCCGTCGCGACGGCAGCGCCGCAGGACCGATCTTCGAGCAATCGCCATGCCACCGCATCCGCGCACCGTCCCGGGGCTGCTCGCCGAGCGCGCCGCCCGTGAGCCGGAGCGCCCGCTGTTCGAATGCGCCGGCGAATCGTGGCGCGTCGCGCGGGCCGCATCGCTCGCCGCCGGGCAGGCCGGGGCACTGGCGGCTGCGGGCATCGCATGCGGCGAGCGCGTGGCGATCTTCAGCGGCAACCGTCCCGAGTTCATGCGCGTGTTCCTCGGCTGCGCATGGCTGGGGGCGGTCGCGGTACCGGTCAACGTCGCCTGCCGCGGCCCGCAGCTCCAGTACTACCTCGCGAACTCCGGCGCGCGCCTGCTGTGCGTGGAGCGTGCGCTGCTCGCCGAGCTCGCGCAGGTCGATCCCGCCGCGGTCACGCTCGAGGCGGTGTGGGTGATGGATGCCGGGGCGGTGTCCGACGCGGCGCCCGATGTCTCCTGCGCCGGCCCGCACTGGGCGGCGCGTACCGTCGCCATGCCCGCGCCGGCGTCACCCGTGGCGCCCGCGCCGCTCGCCCCCGGCGACACCGTCGCGATCCTCTACACCTCGGGCACCACCGGTCCGTCCAAGGGCGTGTGCTGCCCGCACGCGCAGCTCATCGCCTGGGGCGAGCACACCGCGCGGCTGCTCGGCGTGACGCGCGACGACGTGCTGTGCACGACCCTGCCGCTCTTCCACGTCAATGCGCTGAACGGCTTCTTCCAGGCGCTGTCGAGCGGCGCGCGGCAGGTGGTCGAGGCGCGCTTCTCGGTGTCCGCCTTCTGGCCGACGATGGCGCGCCACGGCGCCACCGTCGGCTACCTGCTCGGCGCGATGGTGCCGATGCTGCTGGCGCGCGGCGCATCCGCCGACGAGCGCGGGCACCGCCTGCGCATCGCGCTCGCACCGGGCGTGCCGCCGGCGCTGCACGAGCGGTTCCGCGAGCGCACCGGCGTCGTGCTGCTCGAGGGCTACGGCTCGACCGAGACCAACTTCGTGATCGCGGCGCGCCCGGGCGAGGGCGCCGAGGGCACCATGGGCGTGCTGCAGCCAGGCTTCTCCGCCCGCGTGGCCGATGCACACGACGTCGAACTGCCGGCCGGCGAGGCGGGCGAGCTGCTGCTGCGCGCCGACGCGCCGTTCGCCTTCGCCACCGGCTACTGGGGCATGCCGCAGCAGACGGTCGAGGCCTGGCGCAACCTCTGGTTCCACACCGGCGACCGCGTGGTGCGCGACGCCGAGGGGCGCTTCCGCTTCGTCGACCGGCTCAAGGACGCGATCCGACGCCGTGGCGAGAACGTGTCCTCGTACGAGGTCGAGCAGGTGCTGCTGTCGCATCCGTCGATCGCGGCCGCGGCGGTGTTCCCGGTGCGCTCCGAGCTCGCCGAGGACGAGGTGATGGTCGCGATCGTGCCCGAGTCGGGAGCGGTGATCGACCCGGTCGAGCTGGTGCGCTTCTGCGAGACGCGGCTGCCGCACTTCGCGGTGCCGCGCTACGTGGACCGCGTCGACGAGCTGCCCCGCACCGAGAACGGCAAGGTCCGCAAGGTGGTGCTGCGCGAGCGCGGCGTTGGCGCCGCGACCTGGGACCGCGAGGCTGCGGGCGTGGTCGTCGCGCGGCGGCGTTGAGCGTGTCGGCCGGCCGCGTCGCCTTCGTCACCGGCGCGGCGCGCGGGCTCGGCGAGGCGATCGCCGCGGCCTTCCTCGCCGACGGCGCGTCGGTTGCGCTCGCCGACGTCGATGCGGCGGTCGACGCCACCGCCGCGCGCCTCGATCCGACCGGTGAGCGCGCCGCCGCGTGGCGCCTCGACGTCCGCGACGAGGCCGCGTTCGCCTCCGTCTTCGAGGCCGCGCTGCGCCGCTTCGGACGCATCGACGCGATGGTCAACAACGCCGCGATCATGGGCCCCGCCTCGCCCTGGACCGTGTCGCTCGACGCGTGGGACGAGGTGATGGCGGTGAACCTGCGCGGCACCTTCGTCGGCTGCCGCATCGCGGGCGCGCACCTGCGCGAGGCGGGCGGCGGGCGGATCGTCAACCTGTCGTCGTACGCGGGGCAGCATGCGAGCCGCGCGAGCGGCATCGCCTACGCGGCCTCGAAGGCCGGCATCGGCGCGGTGACGCGCGGCTTCGCGATGGACCTCGCGCCGCACGGCGTCACGGTCAACGCCGTGGCGCCGTCGGCGATCGAGGGTCCGCAGTGGGCGGCAGTGGATGCGGCGCGCCGCGAGGCGCTGCTGGCGACGGTCCCCGTCGGACGCGCGGGGCGCGCCGACGAGGTGGCCGCGACGGTGCTGTGGCTGGCCTCGGCCGCCGCCGGCTACGTGACCGGGCAGGTGATCGACGTCGACGGCGGCCGCGGGATGCACTAGGCGCCGATCACTTCGGCGCCATCATCGAGCGCAGCTTCGGTCCGTGCGTCGGGCTGGCCTTCACCACGCCGTCCCAGGCCGAGTCGTACGCGCTCTTGAGGAAGGCCTTCGAATCCGCGTCGGACAGCTTGACGACCGTGATGCCCGCGTCGGCCTGCTTCTTGATCTCGGCGGCCGAGTCCTGCTTCGACTGCTCGAGGAGCTGCGCCTCGAGCCAGGCGCCCTGCTTCTCGAGGTAGGCGCGCTGCTCCGGGTTGAGCTTCTTCCACGCGTTCGCGCCGAACTGGATGCCGAGCTCCACGGTGTAGAAGCCGGGCTCGAGGCGGAACTTGGTCTTCTCGTGCCAGCCCAGGTCGAAGATGCCCAGCAGCGGCCAGCCGTAGCCGTCCACCACGCCGCGCTCCAGGCCGGTGTAGACCTCGCCCGGCGCCATCTGCACGACCGATGCGCCCTGCTTGCTGAAGAAGTCGCGGTAGATCGGCGCGATCCGCAGCTTGAAGCCGGAGAGGTCGGGCTTGTCGATGCGCTTGTTCGAGTACACGTAGTACTGCAGGCCCTCGCCGCTGCGCGCGTAGTAGTACAGGCCCTTCTCGAGGAACACCGAGTTCAGGTAGTCCATCGTGCCGTTCTTGCGCAGCTCGGCCATCGACTGCTCGGTGTAGTTCAGCGCCAGCCCCTCGGGGATGACGGTCGCGGTGAACGAGGTGGTGGTGTTGGCGAGGTCGACCACGCCGTTGCGCAGCGCGTTGCCCTGCTCGAAGGTCGGGATCGCCTTCGGGCCGCCGATGAAGTTGATCTGCACCAGGCCCTTGCCCTCGGCGTTCACCTTCTGGACCCAGCGGTCGAACATCCGGTTGAAGTACGTGCCTTCCTGGAAGCCGCTGACGGCGCGCAGCGTGACTTCCTGCGCGAGCACGGCGGTGCCGGGCACGAGCAGCGCGAGGCCGAGCGCCGCGCGGGCGGCCAGGGTCCGGATCGGTCGGGACGTGCGGGTCATGCGGAGCTCTCCTGGTGTAACGGGTTGGGTGGGTCGAAGGCGGTGGGGACGGTCAACGCGGCGGCCGCTGCAGCCCCGCGTGACGGAGCATCGCGAGCGTACGTGAAAGCACGTCCTTGCGGTACGCGGCGAGGTCGCGGCCGGCATAGTCGTGGAAGCCCGCGCCGCTGCGCAGGCCGTTGCGGCCCTCGTGCATCATCCGGTCGACGATCGCCGGCGCCGTGTAGCGCTCGCGGCTCAGCGTCTGCGACAGGTAGCGGCTGGCGTGGTACAGGATGTCGTTGCCGCCGAAGTCGATGAACTCGACGACGCCGATCGCGGCGAAGCGCAGCCCGAGGCCGTAGCGCGTGGCGCGGTCGATCTCCTCCGCGGTGGCCACGCCTTCCTCGATCATGCGCGCGGCCTCGTTCATGACCAGCGCCTGCAGCCGCGGCACGATGTAGCCGGGCGCCGGTCCGCAGACGACCGCCACCTTGCCGATGTCCTCGAGCACCGCGCGCAGCCGCGCGACGACGGCCGCGTCGGTGCTCGCGTGCACGGACAGCTCCACCAGCGGGATCACGTA
>JAIYAG010000350.1 GCA_027489195.1 Burkholderiales bacterium
TCAAGACCCCCGAGGGCAACCTGTACCAGGTCAAGAACGGCAACTACATCGGCCAGAACTTCGGCCGCGTGCTGCGAGTCTCGGAGGACGAGGTCGCGGTGCGGGAGATCGTCCAGGACGCCGCGGGCGACTGGATCGAACGCGACACGGCCCTGCGTCTGCAGGTGCAGGAGACCAAGAAATGAAGGGTGCACGAGTGCTGGCTGCGATCGGCGGCCACGGCCGCAACGGGCCCCGTGCCCTTGTCGCGACGATCTTCGTCGCGCTCGCGCTGCTGCTGCACGCGGGCCTCGCGCGCGCGCAGGTCAATGCCATCGAGTCCGTCACCTCGGTGCAGCAGGGCGCTCAGACGGTGCTGCGCATCCAGCTCAAGGCACCTCCGAAAGTCCAGCCGGCGAGCTTCTCGATCGCCAACCCGCCGCGACTCGCGCTCGACTTCCTCGACACCGGCAGCACGGTCGGCACCGCGCCGATCGAGCTCGTCCAGGGCGAGGCGCGAAGCGTCAACGTCGTGCAGGCCGGAAACCGCGCGCGCATGGTGCTGAACCTGCGCCGCCCGGTGACGCACACGACGCAGGTCGAGGGCAATGCGATCCTCGTGATCCTCGAGCCGGTCTCCGGCATCGGCGGCGCGTCCTCCGTCACGTCGGCGAGCTCGTCGGCGTACAGCTTCGCCAAGGCCGACGCGACCGGCACGCAGGCGCTGCGCGACATCGACTTCCGTCGCGGCAAGGACGGCGAGGGCCGCGTGGTCGTCGAACTCTCGAGCGCGCAGACGGGGGTCGACATCAAGCAGCAGGGCCAGACGATCGTCGTCGACTTCCTGAAGTCGCGCGTGCCCGACAACCTGCGCCGCCGCCTCGACGTCGCCGACTTCGGCACGCCGGTCCGCGCGGTCCGCACGTTCCAGCAGGGCGAGAACGCCCGGATGATCATCGAGCCCGCCGGCCTCTGGGAGCACAACGCCTACCAGAGCGACACGCAGTTCGTGATCGAGGTCAAGCCGGTCCGCGAGGATCCGAACAAGCTCGTGCAGGGCACCCGCGCCGGCTACCGCGGCGACAAGCTGTCGCTGAACTTCCAGAACGTCGACATCCGCGCGCTGCTGCAGGTCATCGCCGACTTCACGAACCTGAACATCGTCGTGCGCGACTCCGTCGCCGGCAGCATCACGCTGCGGTTGAAGGACGTGCCCTGGGACCAGGCCCTCGACATCGTGCTGCAGTCGAAGAACCTCGACATGCGCAAGAACGGCAACGTGATCCTGGTCGCGCCGCGCGACGAGCTCGCGACCCAGGAGAAGCTCGACCTCGAGTCGAAGCAGCAGATCGCGGAGATCGAGCCGACGCGCGTCGAGACCTTCCAGCTGAACTACCAGAAGGCCGAGTCGGTCGCGAAACTGCTCGGCGACGACAAGCAGCGCGTGCTGTCGAAGGCCGGCAGCGCGGTGCCCGACATCCGCACCAACAAGCTGTTCGTGCGCGACACCGCGTCGCGCCTGGAAGAGGTGCGGCGGATCATCGGTCAGCTCGACATCGCCGTGCGCCAGGTCCTGATCGAGGCCCGGATCGTCGAGGCCGACGACCGCTTCTCGCGCAACCTCGGCGTGAAGCTCGGCTTCAACGACCTGCGCAGCACGATCGCCCGGACCACCTCGGTGATCGATCCGGTGACCGGCACGCCGACCGCGCTCAACGTGCCGGTCTACGGCGCCGGCTCGCCGCTCCTCGGCAGCAGCGCGTACTCGACCCTGTCGGGCAACCTGCAGGGCGCCGCCGACCTGTCGTCGCAGCTCGGCAGCGGCCTGTCCGGCCTGAACGCGCAGGGCCTGGGCCAGCAGACCGCGATCGCGAACACCAACTTCGTGAACCTGCCCGCCGCGGGCATCTCGGGCGCCAACCCTGCGAGCTTCGCGATCAGCCTGTTCGGCTCGTCCCTGACCCGCTTCGTCAACCTCGAGATCTCCGCGCTCGAGGCCGAGCAGCGCGGCAAGGTGGTGTCGAGCCCGCGGGTGCTGACCTCCGACCAGGGCCGGGCGGTGATCGAGCAGGGCACCGAGCTGCCCTACCAGACCGCGACCTCGAGCGGCGCGACCGCGGTCGCGTTCCGCAAGGCGAACCTCAAGCTCGAGGTGGTGCCGCAGATCACGCCCGAGGGCAACGTGATCATGAAGGTGCAGGTCAACCGCGACGCGGTCGGCCAGCTGACCCCCGCCGGTTTCGCGATCGACACCCGCTCGGTGCAGACCGAGGTGCTGGTCGAGAACGGCGGCACCGTGGTGATCGGCGGCATCTACGAGCAGTTCGAGCGCAATCGCGTCAACAAGGTGCCGTTCCTGGGCGACATCCCCTACCTCGGCAACCTGTTCAAGAACACCGCTCGCACGAGCGACCGGACCGAGCTCCTGGTGTTCCTCACGCCGCGCGTCGTGACCGACGTCGCCGCGAGCACCCGCTGAGCGCGATCCGACGCAGACACAAGGACACGCCTTCATGTTCGATCGACTTGTTTGCAAGGGCTGGCTGGCGAAGCTGGCGTTGACCGCGGCGCTGGGCGCAGCGGCGGGGCTCGCGGGATGCGGCGGGCAGGGCGCCGGCGCGGGCGGCGGTGCACAGACGGGCGGGACCAGCGCTTCCATCGTCGAGATCATCAGCGAGAAGAGCGCGCTGAAGTCCTCGGGTGCCGATCAGACCGCGCTCCAGATCCTGGTCAAGGATTCTGGCAACCGCCCGGTCGTCGGGCAGCAGGTCGTCCTGCAGGCCGACAGCGGCCTCGTCGTCTCCGATGCCGCGACCACGAACGCTCAGGGCGTCGTCACCGGCAAGCTCTCGATCACCGCGGGCGACCGTTCGAACCGCACGATCAAGCTGAGCGCATCGGCCGGCTCGTTGAGGTCCGAGATCTCGATCGCGGTGACCGGGACGAAGCTGACCGCCACCGTCGACAAGTCCGCGCTCGTGATCGGCGAGACGGCGACGATCAATGCGATCGTCGAGGACGACCTGGGCCTGCCGCTCGTCGGCGAAGAAGTGACGTTCGCGTCGAAGGCCGGCAATGCTGTGCCGGCGAGCAGCCGGACGGATTCGAAGGGCAAGGTCGTGGTCGCGTTCCCGGTGACCAAGTCCGGCACGGACACGATCACGGTCGATGCGCCGCGCGTGCGGCCCAACCCGGCCGGCTCGATCGCGCTGCAGGTCGCCGATCCCACCTCGACCGAGACCTTGCAGGTCACGGGCGCGCCCACGATCTCCATCGACCCGCCGGTCCTCGCGCAGCGGCTCACGGTCAAGCTCAGCCGTCCCAACGGCGACATCGCCAACAAGGTGCTGAAGATCACCACGACCCGTGGCTCGATCATCGACCCGGGCGTTCCGTTCACCACGAACGCTCAGGGCATCGTCACGGTCGATCTGCTGCCCGGCAGTTCGGTCGGCCAGGTTCTGGTCACCGCCGAGGCGATCAATCCGGCGTCGGGCCTCTACGACGGCAAGGGTCTCAAGGGGCAGTACAACGGCGCCTTCATCACCTCGCTCCCGGCCGACTTCGACATCCAGACGAATCCGAACGCGGTGTCGGTGAACCTCCCCGGAGGCGGCACGCAGCGCTCGGAGATCAGGGTGCGTGTCTACGACGCGACCGTGAACCGCAACCCGGTGACCAACGCCTTCGTCCGGTTCCGCCTCGTCAACGACCCGAGCGGCGGGTCGCTCCTGTCGGGCGGCTCGTCGACCAACGTCGACGGGTTCGCGACGACGACCTACATTGCCGGCGACCGCGAGAGCGGCACCGATCAGGTGGTGATCGAGGCGACGGTCGAAGGCCTCACGGCGCCCAAGACCGCGAGGCTCACGGTCGGCGGCAGCCCGCTGTTCGTCTCGATCGGCAGCGGCAACACCCTGACCGACACGGGCGATTCGACCACCTACCAGAAGGACTTCAACGTCCGCGTGACCGACAGCGCCGGCGTCGCGGTGAAGGACGTGCCGATCACCGTCCGCCTGCTGCCGCAGTTCTACGTCAAGGGTCGTCACCTGTGGAGCGGCACGCGGTGGACCAACGCCAGCTCGTACCGCATCTGCGCGAACGAGGACCTGAACTACGACGGCACGATCAACGCGGGTCTCGGCGAGGACTCGAACGCCGACGGCCGTCTGTTTCCCGGCCAGGTGGCAGCGGCCCGGCCACGCCTGAACGAGTCGGCACGCACCGACGACACGGGCAGCGTGAAGATCACGATCACCTACGCGCGCAGCTGGGCGTACTGGGCCCAGTTCCAGATCGAGGTGTCCGCGCAGGTCGGCGGCTCCCAGGGCCGCGCGACGGAGGATTTCCTGCTGATCGGCTCCACCCCCGACTTC
This sequence comes from Burkholderiales bacterium, assembly GCA_027489195.1. Classification (GTDB taxonomy): domain Bacteria; phylum Pseudomonadota; class Gammaproteobacteria; order Burkholderiales; family Burkholderiaceae_E; genus UBA4615. The sequence goes on from JAIYAG010000350.1 coordinate 4,359, forward strand.
ACCAGCCAGGACACGACCCCACCGGGCCTGTTCAGCGCCTACGGCACCGACATCACCAACTGCAGCCCGAACTGAGCGCGGCCGCCTCGGCGGCGCGGCGCGGCCCGATCCGAAGCCCGGCCCAGAGCCGGGCTTCGTTTATCCTCGGGGCATGGACGATTCCGAGAACCCAGGTCCACTGTTCCTCGTCGGCATGATGGGTGCCGGCAAGACCACCGTCGGCAAGCGCCTGGCGCGCCGGCTCGGCTGGGCGTTCGTCGACGCCGACCGCGAGCTCGAGGCGCGCCTGGGCGTGCCGGTGCAGACGATCTTCGAGCTCGAGGGCGAGCCGGGCTTCCGGCGCCGCGAGGCGGCCCTCATCGACGAGCTCACGCAGCGCCCGAAGGTGGTGTTCGCCACCGGCGGCGGCGCCGTCCTCGACGCGGGCAACCGCGCGGTGCTGCACCAGCGCGGCCGGGTGGTCTACCTGCGCGCCTCGGTCGGCGACCTGTGGCACCGGCTGCGGCGCGACACGGTGCGCCCGCTGCTCAAGACGGCCGACCCGCGGGCCCGGATCGAAGCGCTGGTCGGGCAGCGCGACCCGCTGTACCGCGAGGTCGCGCACCTGACCGTCGACACCGGGCGCCAGCCGATCGAGCAGGTGGTCGATGCTATTCTCGCCCGGCTCGGCCATCCCGAGCCCGCGGCGCCCCCGCTCCCGTCCCCACCTCCCGAGTCCGCCCGCGATGCGTGAAGTTCCGGTCTCCCTGGGTGACCGCTCGTACCCGATCCAGGTCGGCAGCGGCCTGCTCGCCGGCAACGAGGCGCTCGCGCGGCTCGCCGCCGGCCGCATGGTGGCGATCGTCACCGACTCGAACGTCGCCGCGCTGCATGCGCGCGTCGTCGCCGACACGCTGCGCCCGCATGCCGCCTCGCTGCACGAGGTGGTGCTGCCCGCCGGCGAGTCGAACAAGACCTGGGAGACGCTGAACCGGATCTTCGACGCGCTGCTCGAGGCGCGCTTCGACCGCGACGCGCTGCTGGTGGCGGTCGGCGGCGGCGTGGTCGGCGACATGGCCGGCTTCGCGGCCGCGGTCTACCAGCGCGGCATCGAGTTCGTGCAGGTGCCCACCACGCTGCTGTCGCAGGTCGACTCCTCGGTCGGCGGCAAGACCGGCATCAACCATCCGCTCGGCAAGAACATGATCGGCGCGTTCCACCAGCCCCGGCTGGTGCTGATCGACGTCGACACGCTCGCCACGCTGCCCGACCGCGAGCTGTCGGCGGGGCTGGCGGAGGTCATCAAGCACGGCGCGATCGCCGATGCCGGCTACTTCGACGCGGTCGCGACGGCGCTGCCCGCGCTGCGGGCCAAGGATCCGGCCGCGCTCGTCGCGGCGGTGGCGCGGTCCTGCGAGATCAAGGCCTCGGTGGTCGAGCGCGACGAGCGCGAGGGCGGCGTGCGCGCGATCCTGAACTTCGGCCATACCTTCGGTCATGCGATCGAGGCCGGCATGGGCTACGGCGAGTGGCTGCACGGCGAGGCGGTGGGCGCCGGCATGGTGATGGCCGCCGACCTGTCGCGCCGGCTGGGTCTCGTCGATGCCCCGACCGCCGCGCGGCTGCGCGAAGCGGTGGCCGCGGCCGGGCTGCCGGTGAGCGGCCCGCGCTGGCCCGCGTCGCGCTACGTCGAGCTGATGTCGGTCGACAAGAAGGCGCGCCAGGGCACGCCGCGCTTCGTGCTGATGGACGGGCTCGGCGCCGCACGCGTGCAGCGGGTCGACGACGCCCTGCTGGCCGAGACGCTCGCGGCCTGCAGCGGCTGAGCGGCCGGGCGATGGAGCCGCTCGCGCCCTACGCGGCCGACCCGCGCCGGACCCGGGGCCGGGTCCATCCCGAGACCGCCCCCGAGGGCCGCAACGAGTTCCAGCGCGACCGCGACCGGATCGTGCACAGCGGCGCCTTCCGCCGGCTCGAGTACAAGA
>JAIYAG010000286.1 GCA_027489195.1 Burkholderiales bacterium
AGGAGCCCGCACGCCCATGACCCTCACCGAAGCCTCGAGCAGCCGGTTCGTCAGCATCCAGGACGGCGACGCCACCTACCGCATCCACTACAACGACTGCGGCACCGGTGCCGACACCGTCGTGATGCTGCACGGCTCGGGGCCGGGTGCCAGCGGCTGGGCCAACTTCCACCGCAATGTCGAGCCGGTCGTCGCCGCCGGCTACCGGGTGCTGCTGATCGACTGCCCCGGCTGGAGCAGGAGCGACTCGGTGGTCTGCACCGGCTCGCGCTCGGACCTCAATGCCCGCATCACGAAGGGCGTGCTCGATGCGCTCGGGATCGGCCGCGCGCACCTGATCGGCAATTCCATGGGCGGGCACAGCGCGGTCGCCTTCGCGCTCGCGTATCCGGAACGGGTGGGCCGGATGGTGCTGATGGGTGGCGGCACCGGCGGCCCCAGCCAGTTCATGCCGATGCCGACCGAAGGCATCAAGCTGATCCAGGCGCTGTACCGCGATCCGACGATCGAGCACCTCAAGCGGATGATGGCCGCCTTCGTGTTCGACACGAGCAGCCTCACCGAGGACCTGTACAAGGCGCGACTCGAGAACATGCTCGCGCGCCGGGACCACCTCGAGAACTTCGTGAAGAGCATCGCCGCCAACCCCCGGCAGTTCCCCGACTACGGGCACCGGCTGGGCGAGATCAAGGCCCGCACCCTGGTCGTCTGGGGCCGCGACGACCGGTTCGTGCCCTTCGACATCGGGCTGCGCCTGGTCTGGGGGCTGCCCGATGCCGACCTGCACCTGTTCAGCCGCTGCGGCCACTGGGCGCAGTGGGAGCACGCCGAGACCTTCAACCGGATGGTCGTCGAGTTCCTGGCGGCGTAGCCCTCGCCCCGAACCGGGCGCCGCCGTGCCGCGCAGGGCGCGGCGCGGGCGCCCCTGTACGATCGGGTCCGCGACCCCGGATCCTCCCGAATGCAAGCTCCCGCCTCACCCGTCCTGCGTGACCTCGTCCTCGTCGGCGGTGGCCACAGCCACGTCGGCGTGCTCCGCATGTTCGCGATGGCCCCCGAGCCGGGCCTGCGGATCACCCTGGTGTGCACCGACGTCGACACGCCGTACTCGGGCATGCTGCCCGGCTACGTGGCCGGCCACTACGCGTTCGACGAGGTCCACATCGACCTCGGCCGTCTGGCCGCCTTCGCGGGCGCGCGGATGATCCGGGGCACCGTGACCGGCATCGACCGCGCCGAGCGGCGGGTGATCCTGCGCGACCGGCCGGCCCTGCCCTACGACCTGGTGTCGATCAACACCGGATCGACGCCGGACGTGCTCGGCGTGCCCGGTGCCGAGGCCAACGTCGTGCCGGTCAAGCCGATCGGACGCTTCGACCGGCGCTGGCGCGAGCTGCTGGAGCGCGTGCGCGCGCTGCACGGGCCGATGACCGTCGCCGTCGTGGGCGGCGGCGCTGGCGGCGTGGAGCTGCTGCTGGCGATGCAGTACCGGCTGTGCCGCGAGCTCGAGGCGCTCGGGCGCAGCCCCGGGCTGCTGCGCTTCGTGCTGCTCACCGCCGGCCCGACGATCCTGCCGACCCACTCGGCGGGCGTGCGGCGGCGGTTCGAGGCCGTGCTGCGCGATCGGCAGGTCAGCGTGCACCCGCAGGCCGAGGTCGTCGAGGCGGCGCCCGGGCGCCTGCTCCTGCGCGACGGCCGCAGCGTCGACGCCGACGAGGTGCTGTGGGTGACCCATGCGGCGGGCCCGGCCTGGCTCGCCGGCACCGGCCTCGCGCTCGACGCCCGGGGCTTCGTCGAGGTCGGCCCGACGCTGCAGAGCGTCACCGACCCGGCGGTCTTCGCCGCCGGCGACGTGGCCGCGTTCACCGGTCGCCCGCTGGAGAAGGCCGGCGTGTTCGCGGTGCGGATGGCGAAGCCGCTCGCCGCGAACCTGCGCCGCGTGCTGCGCGGCCAGGCGCCGGCGCACTGGGTGCCGCAGCGCAGCTGGCTGGCGCTGATCTCCACCGGCGACCGGTACGCCGTGGCCTCGCGCGGGGGCATCGGCTTCGCCGGCGCCTGGGTCTGGCGCTGGAAGGACACGATCGACCGCCGCTTCATGCGGCGCTTCACCGAGTTCCCGGCGATGGCCGCGGCCGCGCCGGCCCGCGCCGGTGCCGGCCACGCACTGTCGCTGAGCCCGGAGGAGTCGCTGCAGGCCGTCTCCGCGATGGCGATGCGCTGTGGCGGCTGCGGCGCGAAGGTCGGTGCCACGGTGCTGTCGCGTGCGCTGTCCTCGCTGCGGCCGGTGGCGCGCGACGACGTGCTGGTCGGCCTGCACTCGCCCGACGACGCCGCCGTCGTGCGCATCCCGCCCGGCATGGCGGCGGTGCACACCGTGGACTTCTTCCGCGCGTTCATCGACGACCCGTACCTGTTCGGCAAGGTCGCGGCCAATCACGCGCTGGGCGACGTCTTCGCGATGGGTGCCGAGCCGCAGTCGGCCACCGCCATCGCCACCGTGCCGCCGGGCATCGAGCGCAAGGTCGAGGACCTGCTGCTGCAGATGATGACCGGTGCCGTGGAGGTGCTGAACGCTGCGGGCTGCGCGCTGGTCGGCGGCCACACCGGCGAGGGGCAGGAGCTCGCGCTCGGCTTCGCGATCAACGGCCTGATCCCCGACACGCTGGACGGCGTGATGCGCAAGGGCGGCATGCGGCCCGGCGACGCGCTGATCCTCACCAAGCCGATCGGCACCGGCACGCTCTTCGCCGCGCACGCGCAGCACGCCGCCCGGGGCCGGTGGATCGACGCCGCGCTCGCGTCGATGGTGGTGTCGAACCAGGCCGGCGCGCGGATCCTGCGCGCGCACGGCGTCACCGCCTGCACCGACCTGACCGGCTTCGGCCTGCTCGGCCACCTGGTGGAGATGACGCGCCCCTCCGGCGTCGACGTGCAGCTGAGCCTGGGCGCGCTGCCGCTGCTCGACGGCGCGGTGGAGTGCGTCGCGCTCGGCATCCTGAGCTCGCTGCAGCCGGCCAACGTGCGGCTGCGGCGCGCCGTGCGCAACGCCGAGGCGCATGTCGCCGACCCGCGCTATCCGCTGATCTTCGATCCGCAGACCGCGGGTGGCCTGCTGGCGAGCGTGCCCGCGGAGCGCGCCGACGCCTGCGTGCGTGCGCTGCGGGAAGCGGGCTACCCGGCCACCGCGGTGATCGGCCGGGTGCTGCCGATGGGCGACGCGCTCGAGCCGATCACGATCGTCGCGTAGCAGGGGCGGCGAGCGCCGCGGCCGGCCTCAGCCGCCCGCGACCGCGTCGCCCCAGGGCTGGAAGATCTCGGTGGCGCCCTGGTTGGTCGTGCCGTCGCGCAGCACCGCCGACGGGAAGGCGAACTTCATCGGCAGCGTCAGCGGCGAGACCGCCACGAAGTCGAACTCGGCCGCGAGCGCGGCCTGCACCTCGGGGGCGAGCCGCGCGTCGCCGATCAGGATCGCGCCCTCGGAGGCGTCGATGCGCGGCGTGTCGAAGGCCGCCTGCAGGTCCATGCCGTAGTCGATCGCGAACGACAGCATCTGCGCGACCGCCGGCAGGATGCGCCGGCCGCCCGAGGCGCCCACCGCGATGCGCCGCGAGGGGCCGACCTGCGCGATCGCCGGCGTGTAGTTCGCCAGGCAGCGGCGGCCGCCGCCGAGCGAGTTGGCCCGCCCCGGCTCCGGGTCGAACCACATGATCCCGTTGTTCATCAGGATGCCGGTGCCCGGCGTCACGAACTTCGAGCCGAAGATGCCGAGCAGCGTCTGCGTGACCGACACCATGTTGCCCTCGGCATCCACCACGTTGAAGTGCGTGGTGCAGGTCGGCGGCAGGTGCTCGGCGCCGACCGCCCGCTTGCCGTCGACGTCGCCCATGTCGCTCAGCCGCTGGCGGTAGGCCTGCTGCAGCGCGCGGCCGTAGGCGGCGTAGGCGGCGGCGTCGGGGGCGCGGGCGCCGGGCGCGGGCGTCCAGTCCGAGAGGACCTTGAGGGTCTGCGCGAGCGTCGGCCCCGCGGTCAGCTCGGGCGTCGCATGGACGACCGCGCCGCGGTAGGGGATCGCGAGCGAGGGCGTGACCCGCACCCGATAGCCGGCGAGGTCGGCCGCGCGCAGCGGGCCGCCGGCGGCGGCGATCTCGTCGGCGATGGTGCGCGCGAGGTCGCCCTCGTAGAAGCTGCGCGCGCCCTCGTCGGCGATGTGCCGCAGCGTGGCGGCGTAGTTCGGCCGCGGCAGGCGCTGCACGTCGCGCACGCCCCAGCCCACGCTCGGCGGCAGCCCGTCGCGCAGGAACTCGGCCGCGGCGGTCGGGTAGTGGCGCAGCTCCGCGGCACCGGTGGCGATGTTGAGCGTGGTGTACCAGTCGACCAGCAGGCCCTCGTCGGCGAGTGCGGCGGCCGGCCTCACCAGGTCGCGCCAAGGCTGGCGGCCGTGGCGGCGGTGCGCCTCGCCCAGGCCCGCGACCACACCGGGCACGGCGATCGAGCCGGGGCCGTGCAGGTTGCGGTCGCCCTCGACGCGGCGCCACGGGAAGAGGCCGTCGGCGGTGCCCGCGGCGGCGAGCGGATAGTCGCGCGGATCGAGCCCGGCCGGCGACTCGCCGCCGAACGAGATCGTCTCGTAGCGGTTCTCGCGGGCGCGGTAGACCACCATCGTGCCGACCCCGCCGATGCCGCTCATCCACGGCTCGAGCACGCCGATGGCGAACGAGGTCGCGACCGCCGCGTCGATGCAGTCGCCGCCGCCGGCGAGCACGGCCGCGCCGATCTCCGCCGCGACGCGGTGCTGGGCGCTGACGACGCCGTGCGGGCCGACGACGGCGGTCTTGGTGACCTGCTGGCTGCGGCCGAAGTTCTCGCTCATGGATGCCTCTCCCTGCGCCTCGGGCGCGCGAGGCGACAGGGTTCCACGAAACGCGCCGCGCCTCACGCCCGGCGGGCGATCCCCGGAACGCGGCGCAAAAAGAAAGCCCCCGGACCGCGAGGCCCGGGGGCTGAACCTGGATGCTGCCATCACAGGAGGAGACGGACCCAGTGTAGGGTGCTGCTGCGGTCCCGCTGCATGTGCTTGGCGTCGCCAGGCTGCTAAGCTCACCGGCACACGCGATCGGCCCGCCTCCGGGCCGATCCTCCCGCCGTCGAGTCCGCGCATGACCGCCTCCACGACTCGCTCGATGTCCCGTGCCGTGGCGCAGGCCGCGCGCTACGACCTGCGCTTCTTCCGCTCGCATCCGCGCTTCGCCGCGGCGATGGCCGTCTTCCTGTTCATCCCGGCGCTCTACGCGGGCATCTACCTGTCGAGCCTGTGGGACTGGGCCTCGCGCACCCGCAACCTCACCGTGGTGCTGGTCAACCAGGACCAGGGCGCCGTCCATCTCGGCGCGCGGGTCGACGTCGGCCGGACGCTGGTCGACTCGCTGACCGAGGATCCGCGCTTCACCTACCGCAAGATGGCCGACGCCGAATCCGCGATGCAGGCCGTCGACGAGGGCTCGGCCGCGTTCGCGGTGATCATCCCGCACGACTTCAGCCGGCGCGTGGTCGGTGCCGACGAGCTCGGTGCGGCGCGCTTCACCGTGCATGCGTCCGAGGGCAACAACTATTCCGGCGCGGGCTTCGCGCGGCGCTTCGCGCCGGAGATCGCGACCCGCCTGAACCAGCGTCTCAACGAGCAGCGCTTCGATGCGGTGCTGAAGATGGTCAACGGCTCCGAGGGCGGGCTGGTCCAGCTTCGGCAGGCGATCGCGCAGCTGATCGACGGCTCGACGCAGGTGGCCGCGGGCACGCATCAGGCCCGGGCGGGCGGACAGCTGCTGGCCGACGGCACCACGCGTGTCGCGCAGGGCAGCGGCCAGCTCGAGCAGGGCGTCAAGTCGCTGGATGCCGGCAGCCGCCAGCTGACCGAAGGTGTGCGGCAGGCCACCGAGGCGATCCGGGCGATGCGCGCCCGGATGCCGCCCGAGACCGAGCTCGCGCGGCTGCGCGGCGGCGCATCCGAACTCGCCGACGGCCAGCGCGAGCTCGCGGCGGTGCTCGTGCGCCTGGAGGAGGGCGCGCGCCTGCTGCGCGACGGCGCCACCACCTTCGGCGAGGAGGCGGCGCTCGTGCCCTTCGCCGGCAAGGCACTGGCGGACGGCACGGCGCGGCTGCGCGATGGTGCCGGGCAGCTGCACGACGGGCTCGAGGCCGCGGCCCAGGGCGGCATGCGGCTCGAGGTGGGCGCGGGCACGCTCGCCGCGGGTGTCGGCACGCTGGTGCAGGGCACCACGGCGCTCGGCACCGCGCTCGCGCGGCTGGATGCCGCGCTGCCGCCGCAGCGCACGCTCGATGCCTTCTCGTCGGGGCAGGCCAGCGCCGCTCAGGGCGCCGCCGAGCTCGCCGGTGCGACCCTGCGCCTGCAGGCCGGCGGCAAGGAGCTGCGGGCCGGCCTCGAGCAGCTCGACACCGCCGCCGCCCAGGTGCGCGAAGGCCTGCTGGCGCTGCGGGCGAGTCTGCCGCCGCCGACGAGCACGCCGAACGGCACGCCCGCGGGCCTGAGCTCCACGGTGCGCGCGCAGCTCGAGTACAGCGCCCGCGTGCCCAACCAGGCGACCGCGATGGCGCCCAACTTCGTGCCGCTCGCGCTGTGGGTGGGGGCCACGCTGTGCGCCGTGCTCTTCGCCTACCAGAAGCTGCCCGCGCCGCTGGCGGGGCAGCCGACCCTGGGCATCGTGCTCGGCAAGCTCGCGGTACCGGCGGTGGTGGTGGCCGGGCAGGCGGCGCTGCTCGCGGCGCTGCTGCAGGTCGTGATGGGGATCCAGGTGGTGAGCACGCCACGCTTCGTCGCGACGCTCGTGCTGACCTCGCTGACCTTCCTCGCGGTGCTGTTCATGCTGGTGCGGGTCTTCGGCAGCGCCGGCAAGCTGGTCGCGGTGATCCTGCTGGTCACGCAGCTGGGTGCCTCCGGCTCGACGCTGCCGATCGAGCTCGCCACGCCGTTCTTCCAGTCGCTGCATCCGTACCTGCCGATGTCCTGGTCGGTGCGTGCGATCCGGATCTCGATGTTCGGCGCCTATGCGGGCGCATGGGTCCAGTCGATCGCCACGCTGGGCGCGATGCTGGTGACCGCGGTGGCGGTGGCGATCGTCGCCGGCCGGTGGAAGGTGGTCGAGGCGGAGGACTACCAGCCCTTGCTCGACTGAGCGCTGCGGAGCCCCGCCGGCAGGTTCAGCGATGCGTGTCGGAGAGACTCGTCGACATGCGGTCCATGGCATGTCGGACGGCCTGGCGGAGCACCTTGGTCCGGAGCTCCAGCCGCTCGATGCACTGCCCGTTCATGACGCCCGCCAGGCCGTGGACGGTGGACCAGATGTACAGCGCATCGAGTTCGATGGTGTCGCGCATCGCGGGTGCATCGCCGTGCATCCGCTGCAGCACGCCCCGCAGCACGTCGAACGCGTGCGTGGCGTCGCGCGCGATCTCGGGGTGCCCGGCCGACTCGGGCCAGGTGGTGCTGAACATTAGCCGGTACTCGAGCGGGTGCTCGCGCGCGTAAGCCAGGTACTGCAGCCCCAGGGACTCCAGGTCCTGCTCGGGGTCCTCGCGGCGCGGTCGCGCGTCGAGGTGCGCCGCGAAGTGCTGGAAGCAGCGCCGCATCACTTCGGCCAGCAGGTGATCGCGACTGGGGTAGTGCTTGTAGGGCGCCTGGTGCGAGACGCCGAGCTTGCGCGCCACCCCGCGCAGGCTCAGGTGCTCGATGCCGCGCTCGGCGATCACCTCCTGCGCCGCCACGATGCAGGCGTCGCGCAGGTCGAGCGGTGGCGCGGAGCGGGTCTTGCTGGCAGGCATGCGGTGTCGGGGCCCTTCGGACGGCCCTGGTGAAGCTACCACAGGCCCCGTGTCGGGCGACCCGCACCGGGCCAAGGTCGCAGTTGACAGTGTCTACCGCATTCCGGACACTGGTAGACACTGTCAACACCAGGGCCGTCCGATCCGACGGACGAGACGCTCGATCCATGGTTCCTCCCGTCGAAGATCCCGCGCGCGCAGCAGACGCACCGGGCCGCAGCGATCGCCACCGTCGTTCCGGTGCGGCGCTGCGCCGGGAGGGCATCGTTGCCGCG
>JAIYAG010000035.1 GCA_027489195.1 Burkholderiales bacterium
GCTCGCCGCGGCGTCCGGCACGAGCGGCGACCAGCGGCCCTCCTGCAGCGCTTCGAGCGGGCGGAAATGGGCCTTGTAGGCCATCTTCGGGCTCTGCTCGATCCAGTAGCCGAGGTACAGGTAGTCGAGGCCCAGGTGCTTGCACTGCTCGATCTGCCAGAGCACGTTGAAGGTGCCGTAGCTCGCGTTCGGGACGTCCGGATCGAAGAAGGTGTAGACGGACGACAGGCCGTCGTCCAGCAGGTCGATGATCGACACCATCCGCAGCGTGCCGTCGCCATCGCGGAACTCGACCAGCCGCGTGTTGACCTTGCTCTGCAGCAGGAACTGCGCGTACTGCTCGCGGCTGTCGTGGTCCATCCCGCCGCCGGCGTGGCGCGTGGACTGGTAGCGCAGGTACAGCGCGTAGTGCTCGGGGGCGAAGCCCAGTCGGGCGACCAGGGTGCGCAGGTCGGCGTGTCGCTTGACCGCGCGGCGCTGGCTGCGGTCGGGCTCGAACCGGGCGACCGGGACGCGCACCGGCACGCAGGCCCGGCAGCCGTCGCAGTGCGGGCGGTAGGTGAAGATGCCGCTGCGCCGGAACCCGGAGCGCACGAGCTCGGAGTAGACGTCGGCGTTGATCAGGTGGTTCGGGGTGGCGACCTGCGAGCGAGCCTGGTGGCTCGCGAGGTAGCTGCACGGGTAGGGCGCCGTCGCGTAGAACTGGAGGGCCGAGAACGGCAGTTCCTTGAGATGCGTCATGCGTGCCCGATACGCTCAAACGTCCGGGAACTCCATCGTCATCGCGGACCAGTCCGGAGGCGGCTGCGCGGCGAGGGTGGCGACCCGGTCCAGGAACGCGTCGCGAGGGATCTCTCGGCCTCCGAGGGAGGCGAGGTGCGACGTGGCCTGCTGGCAGTCTATCACGCTGAATCCGTGCTCGCGCAGCAGCGCGACGAGCGATGCCAGCGCACATTTCGAGGCGTCCGGACGACGGGTGAACATCGACTCGCCGAAGAACATGCGGCCGATCGACACGCCATACAGCCCGCCCACCGGCACGCCGTCCTCGAGCACTTCGACCGAATGGGCTTGACCCCGTCGGTGCAGGCCGACGTAGGCCTGGCGGATCAGCGGCGTGATCCACGTGCCGTCCTGATCCGGGCGCGGCGCGGCGCAGGCGAGCATCGTCGCCTCGAAGTCGCGGTCGAGCGCGATCGTCCAGCGGCCCTCGCGGCGCACGCGGCGCAGCGTCTTGGCGAGCGAGCGCGACAGCTTGAACTCGTCGATGAACAGCACCATGCGCGGGTCGGGCGACCACCACAGCACCGGCTGGCCGGCCGAGTACCACGGGAAGATGCCGCGGCCGTAGGCCTCGAGGAGCCGCTCGGGCGACAGGTCGCGGCCGGCGGCGAGCAGGCCGTTCGGATCCTGCAGCGCTTTCGAGGGCGACGGCAGCGGCCGGCCGGGATCGACCCAGGTCAGCATGCGCGACGGGTCGCGTTCAGGCGGCGGGGCGGGGCGTGTAGCGGATCGCGCTGGTGTGCAGCTCGAACCGGCCCCGGCTGCGGTCTTCGAAGAACCATCGCAGCGTCTGGCCGACGGTCCGGAACGCGATGTCGTCCCAGGGGATCTCGGCCTCGGTGAACAAGCGCGCCTCGAGGCTCTCCGGCCCCGGATCGAAGTCCAGGTGCAGCAGCGTGGCGCGGTAGAAGAGGTGCACCTGATCGACGTGGGGCACGTCGATCAGCGAGTAGAGCGGGCCGAGCTCGATGCGGGCGCCGGCCTCCTCGAGCGTCTCACGCGCGGCGCCCTCGTCGGTGGTCTCTCCGTTCTCCATGAAGCCCGCCGGCAGGGTCCAGTAGCCGTAGCGCGGCTCGATCGCGCGCTTGCAGAGCAGGACCTTGTCCTCCCAGACCGCGACGGTGCCGACGACCATCTTGGGGTTCTGGTAGTGGACCGTGCTGCACTTGGGGCAGCACCAGCGGGGACGGTTGTCGCCCGCGGGCACTTCCAGGACGACTTCGTGGCCGCAGGTCGAGCAGAATTTCATGCGTGTGCAGAGGGTCGGTTCGAGTCGAGTGTAGCAGCCAATCCAGGCGCGTCGAGACGCGCGGTTTGCGTGCCCACCGCGATCCGTGCTATTCTTTTTGGCTCAGACGCGGGGTGGAGCAGTCTGGCAGCTCGTCGGGCTCATAACCCGAAGGTCGCAGGTTCAAATCCTGCCCCCGCAACCCGAATCAGGAACAGGCCGCTTTATGCGGCCTGTTCCACTTGTGCGGCCTGTTTCACTTGTGCGGCCTGTTTCACGTGTGCGGCCGCATTCACGCCAGGTGTAAGGCCGCGTCCGACGGCATGGCCCGCTCAGCGCGCCGCGAACCGCCTCGCGATCGGATCGAGCAGCAGCCGCTCGCCGGCGTAGTAGAGCGCGACGATCGCCAGGCACGCGGCGAGCACGGTGACCATGTCGGCCGAGCCCTGTGCACGCAGCATCAGGAACCCCAGCCCCGAGGTCGAGCCGAGCAGTTCGGCGACCAGTGCGATCTTCCAGGCCACGCCGTACGCGATCCTCAGCGATCCGGCCACGTAGGGCATCAGCAGCGGCAGCGTCAGCCGCCACAGCACGCGCCCCCGGTGCCGGCTGAAGCTGCGCCCCATCTCGAGCATCTCGCGGTCGATCTGGCGCAGCCCCTCGGCGACGTTGATCAGGCAGAACGGCACGAGGATGGCCACCTGCACGAACACGATCGACAGGTGTCCGGGCGCGAACCAGATCGCGGCGAGGATCGCCCAGCCGATGGAGGGAAAGGCGTTCAGGAACGGCTGCAGCAGGCCGGAGATCACGCCGTCGAGCACCGGCACGGCCCGGGCGAGCAGCGCGAGGCCGCTGCCCAGCGCGAGCGCGATCAGGACCGATGCGAGCACCCGGACCGTCGAGGCGACGGTGTGCACCAGGAACTCGGCGTCGGTGAACAGCGCGACCATCCGCTGCGCCACCGCCATCGGGCCGGGCAGGACGAAGTCGGGAAGCGATCGCGCGCCGAACGCCCAGGCCGCGATCGCGCAGACGACGAGCGCGTCGGCGAGCCACATCGACGCGGGGCGCGCGGCGATGCCGGCGAGCGCCTTCATGCACGCCCTCCGAA
>JAIYAG010000407.1 GCA_027489195.1 Burkholderiales bacterium
CCGCGGTCGCGGGCACGCGCAGCTCGCTGCCGAGGCACTTCACCAGCTCGGTCTTGGCGCCCCGCAGCAGGCCCGCGAACTGGTATTCGGACAAGGTGTCCGGCACGGGCGTCACCGCACCGAGGATCGTCGCCGGGTCGCAGCCCAGCACCACCGCGATGGGGAAGGGCACACCGGGATTCGCCGCCGCATGCTCGCGGAAGTCGAGCGCGCCGCCGCGATGCGCGAGCCAGCGCATGATCGTCCGGTCGCGACCGATCACCTGCTGCCGGTAGATGCCGAGGTTCTGCCGCGTCTTCGCGGGGCCGCGGGTGACGACCAGCCCCCAGGTGATCAGCGGCGCGACGTCGCCCGGCCAGCAGGTCTGCACCGGCAGTCGTCCGAGGTCGACCTCAGCGCCTTCCCAGACCTGCTGCTGGCACGGCGCGCGCGAGACCTCGCGGGGCGCCATGTTCAGCACCTGCCTGAGCACGGGCAGCTTGTCCCAGGCGTCTCTCAGCCCCTTGGGCGGCTCGGGTTCCTTCAGGTAGGCGAGCAGCTGGCCGATCTCGCGCAGCGCCGCGACCGAGTCCTGCCCCATGCCGAACGCGACCCTTGCAGGAGTGCCGAAGAGGTTGGCGAGCACCGGGAACGTGCTGCTGCGGCCGTCCTCGACCGGCCGCTCGAACAGCAGTGCAGGCCCCTGCGCCCGCAGCACGCGATCGGCGATCTCGGTCATCTCGAACCGGGGCGACACAGGGGTCGCGATGCGCCGCAACTCGCCCTTCGACTCGAGCTGGGAGATGAAATCGCGGAGGTCTGCGTAGCGCATGGGGCAGCGGGCGGAGCCGATCGTCTGACAAGCGGCCGATCTTCGCACAGCCCTTCGGTTGACCCGATCCCGTCCGCTGGTACAATCCGGCCATCTCACCGGCCCCTGGACTCATGGGCCACCCGGGCGGACAAGATCCGCCTAGTGTCAACGGATCGCTCCTTCAGAGGGCGACCACCCGCGCAGTGAAAGGACTGTGCATCGGCGCACAACGCGCCACGCCGAGCGGCGAGCTCCACGGGAATGACCCGAGGGCCCGCTCGAAAAAAGACGGCCGCAGGCCGTCGCGGGACCAGGCAGCGGAAGTCTGCCGATGTGATGGATCCAACCTGCCGGGTTCGGCGGGTCATGCAGCGTCATGCTGCACGGGAGTACTGATGTCGGAACAACGCAGGATCGACCTGCTGTTCGCCGCGACCGTCAGGGTGCTTTCGCTTGCGCGTCTCGCGCGGCGATCGGCCCCGGCGCTGGCGATGGCCCTGGTCATCGTCGTTGCGGTGCACGGCACGCTGGGAGGGATCGACGTGGCGTCGGTGCCGAGGCTCGCGATGGATGTGCCCGAGGGCTATCTGTCGGCGGCCCAGCGCACCGCGAGTGCCGCCTCGCTCGCTCCGGAGGCGCGCATGCGGCCGCGTGCCGCAGAGCAGGCCGTCGAGGACGAGCCGGTGCGCGCGCTGCCCCCGCTCGACCGCGAGCAGCAGAACATCGCGCGCTTCATCGCGACGCGCTACCGCGTCGGCGTCGACGCGACCAGCGAGTTCGTCTACCACGCGTATCGCGCGGCCCGCGACATCAAGGTCGATCCGATGCTCGTGCTGGCGATCATGTCGGTCGAGTCGAGCTTCAACCCGAAGGCGCAGAGCACGGCCGGCGCACAGGGTCTGATGCAGGTGCTGACCCGGGTCCATGCCGACAAGTTCCGTCCGTTCGGCGGGATCCCGGCCGCCTTCGACCCGGTGGCGAACATCCGTGTCGGCAGCGCGATCCTCAAGGAATACATCAACCGCGAAGGCTCGGTCGAAGGTGCGCTGAAGTCGTACGTCGGCGCGGCGCTCGCCGAGCACGACGGCGGCTACGGCGTGAAGGTGCTGAACGCACGCGAGCGGATCGCGGCCGCGGCGGCCGGTCGTCCGATCCCGGCCGAGGTGATCGCGGCGCCGGTGCGGGTCGAGCCCGAGCCGACGATGCAGCCGGTGTCGCGGATCATCGAGACGCGTACCCCGCTGCCGCCCGAGGAGCCCCGGCCTGCGGCGATCGAGCCGGCGGGCGGCGGTGCCGAGGCGCGCGACCAGCATGTGCGCAACGCGGTGACGCCGAGCCCGGTCAAGCAGGCCGGCGAGATCTGAGCCGATCCGGCGGCATCGCCGGTCCGGTGAACGAAGAAGCCGCCCTCGGGCGGCTTCTTCGTCTGCGGCCGCCCTCGCGCGGCGGCTTCGCCTTCAGCCCGCCAGGCAGCGCCCGATGCGGTGCACCGCTTCCTCGAGCTTGGCGCGCTCGGTCGCGTAGGACAGCCGCATCCAGCGTCCGGGCTCGTTCGCGCCGAAGTCGTGGCCGGGCACCAGCGACACCGATGCCTCCTCGAGCAGCCGCGACGCGAGCCCGCCGCTGTCGCCGAAGCGCGTGCAGTCGAGCCACGCGTAGAACGCGCCGTCGGGCATCACCGGCACGTCGAATCCGAGCGCGCGCATCGCGGGCACGATGTAGTCGCGGCGCTCGCGGAACGCGTGGCGCCTGCGCTCGAACTCGGCGAGCGCGTCGGGCTCGAAGCAGCCGAGCGCGGCGTGCTGCGCGAGCGTCGACGCGCAGATGTACAGGTTCTGCGAGAGCTTCTCGAAGGTCGCGGCCGCCGACGGCGGCACGACGAGCCAGCCCAGGCGCCAGCCGGTCATGTGGAAGTACTTGGAGAAGCTGTTGACGACGATCACGTCCTCGCCCAGCTCCAGCGCGGTGCGGGCGCGACCCTCGTAGGACAGCCCGAGGTAGATCTCGTCGACGATGGTGAAGCCGCCGCGCGCACGCGCCGCCGCGACGATGCGGCCGAGCTCGTCGAACGGGATCGAGGTGCCGGTCGGATTGGCCGGCGACGCGAGGAGCGCGCCGCGCACCTTCGGGCCCCAGTTCGCGGCGAGCAGCGCCTCGGTCATCTGGAAGCGCGTGTCGGCGAACACCGGCACCGTGCGGGCGACGCCGTCGAAGGCGGCGACGAAATGCCGGTTGCACGGGTAGCTCGGATCGGTGACCAGCACCTCGTCGCCGACGTCGACCAGCGCGCAGCAGGCGAGCGAGAGTGCGGCCGACGCACCGGCGGTGACGACGATGCGGGCCGGGTCGACCTCGACGCCGTAGCGGTCCCGGTAGTCGCGCGAGATCGCCTCGCGCAGCGCGGGCAGCCCGGTGGCCGAGGTGTACTGCGTGCGGCCGGCG
Source organism: Burkholderiales bacterium (assembly GCA_027489195.1). Classification (GTDB taxonomy): domain Bacteria; phylum Pseudomonadota; class Gammaproteobacteria; order Burkholderiales; family Burkholderiaceae_E; genus UBA4615. The sequence goes on from JAIYAG010000407.1 coordinate 3,236, forward strand.
CGCGCGGCGCGCTCGAGCGCGGCGATCACCGGCTCGGGCGCGGTGAAGTCCGGCTCGCCGATCGACAGGTGGATCACCGGGCGGCCCTGCTGCTCGAGCAGGACGGCGCGCTTGACCAGCTCCATGACCTGGAAGGGCGCGATCCGCGTGGTGCGGGCCGCGAGGCGGAGGTCTGACATGGCGTGGGCCGCGGCGCGGTGGGCGGCCGGGCAGGGCGGTGGGCAGCCCGCGATTCTATCGTCTGCGGCGTCCCCGTCCGAGGGCCGGGACGCTCAGGTCTGGATCCAGGGCAGGCCGGCGCGGCGCCAGCCGCCGCGCGTGCCGCGGTGTCCGTTCGTGTCGAGATCGCCCTCGAAGCCCTCGAGCACGTTCATCGCGAGCCGCCAGCCCGAACGCGCGGCCAGCTCGGCCGCCGAGTGCGAGCGCACCGCGCTGCGGCACAGGAACATCACCGGCACGTCCTGCGGCACCTGCTCCGCGAGGGCGGCGATGAAGCCGGGGTTCGGCTGCTGCGCGCCGAACGTCCGCCACTCGACGAGCGGCGCGCCTTCGACGTGGCCGACGTAGGTCCATTCGGCGAAGGTGCGCACGTCGATCAGACGCGCCGCCCCGGCCGCGTGCAGCGCCCAGGCCTCGGCGGGCGTGAGCTCGCCGTGGTAGCCGAGGCCCTTCTCGCGTCCGCGAGCGCCGGCGCGGGCGAACAGCGCGTCGGCCGTCTCGCCGTCGGGCGCGGGCGAGGCATCGGGCCGGGGGGCGTGCGGGGAAGGGGGCTGCGACATCGGTGCGGGATCCACGGCCGGGTTGGGCTGGGGAGTCTGCCCGATCCCGAAGGCGAAAGGAACCGGCGGCGCGGCAGATGCTCATCACTTGCGCCTTCAGTCCGGCCGCGCAGAAGCCAACCACGTTCCGGTCGACGTCCGGCGCCTCCTACGGCAGGGCGCCCGAGTCACCGCGCGCCGCGCTGGTGCGCGTCGCCCTGCGGCGAAGCGCCCGACCCGTCGGCGCCGCGGTGCCGTTCCCCGGCCGACCCCGCCCCGTGTCCCGCCACCGCACCGCGCCGGCGCACGGCCGCGCTGGCACGCTCGTTGCATCGTCTTGCACGCTCACTTGTATACATGATGGCGTCCAAGGCGAACTCTCCTTCCTCCGCTCCCGGCATCGACGGCCCGTCCCCGGTCCCGGGTGCGCCCGACCGCATCGGGGCCTGGCTCGACGCCGCCCGCGCGGCCCGCGACCCGCTCGCGCATGTCGCGGGGCTGCTGCGCGACGAACTGCGGCGTGACCGCGGCCCGAACCCGGTCTGGATCTCGAAGGCCGACGACGCGATCCTCGACGCGCAGCTCGCCCGGCTCGGAGAACGGCTCGCCGAGGTCGGTGGCGACGCTGCGGCGCTGCCGCTGTTCGGCGTGCCGTTCGCGGTCAAGGACAACATCGACGTCGCCGGCTTCGAGACCACGGCCGGCTGCCCGGCGTTCGCCTACCGGCCCGAGGCCGACGCCGCGGCGGTCGCGCGGCTGCGCGAGGCCGGCGCCATCGTGCTCGGCAAGACCAACCTCGACCAGTTCGCCACCGGGCTGAACGGCACCCGCTCGCCCTACGGCCCGGTCGCCAACGCGCTCGATGCGCGCTACGTGTCCGGCGGCTCGAGCTCGGGGTCCGCGGTCGCGGTCGCGCGCGGCGACGTGCTGTTCTCGCTCGGTACCGACACCGCCGGCTCGGGCCGCGTGCCGGCGACCCTGAACGGGCTGGTCGGCGTCAAGCCCACGCGCGGCCTGCTGTCGACCCGCGGCGTCGTGCCCGCCTGCCGCTCGCTCGACTGCGTGTCGATCTTCGCGCACGACCTGCCCGGCGCGCAGCGCGTGCTCGATGCGGCGCGCGGCTTCGACGCCGCCGACCCGTACTCGCGCGATCCGCTGCGCGAGGCGCTGGGCGACGCCGGCTGGCGCGCGCCGCAGGCGCGGCTCACGGTGCCGTCGCAGCCCGAGTTCTTCGGCGACGCGCTCCAGCAGGCCGCCTGGGACGCCACGCTCGCGCGGCTGCGCGAGGCCGGCGTCGAGCTGGTCGAGGTCGACATCGCGCCGCTCGGCGAGATCGCGCAGATGCTCTACGGCGGCCCGTGGGTGGCCGAGCGCGATGCCGCGGTCGGCGACTTCGCGCGGGCGCACCCCGAGGCCGTGCACCCGGTGGTGCGGGCCATCGTCACCGGGCACTCGGGCTCGGCGCGCGATGCCTTCGAGTCGGCCTACCGGATGGCGGCGCTGCGCCGCACGGTCGAGGGGTTCTGGCGCGAGCACGCGGCGCTGCTGCTGCCGGGGGTGCCGACGCTCTACACGATCGAACAGATGCTCGCCGACCCGGTCGAGCTCAACAGCCGGCTGGGCGTCTACACCAACTTCGCGAACCTGCTGGACCTCGCCGCGCTCAACGTGCCGGCGGGCCTGCGCACCGACGGTCTGCCCTTCGGCGTGTCGCTGATCGGCGCGGGGTTCGCCGACGACCGCCTGCTCGGGCTCGCGGCGCGCATGGCGCCGGCGCTCGTGCCCGGCGCGCCGCGCGCCGCCCCCGAGGCGCCCGCGGCCGACGCGCACAGTGTCCCGATCGCGGTGGTCGGCGCGCACCTCTCCGGCCTGCCGCTCAACGGCCAGCTCACCTCGCGCGGCGCACGCCTCGTGTCGCGCACGCGCACCGCCGCGGCCTACCGCCTGTACGCGCTGCCCGGCACCACGCCGCCGCGCCCCGGGATGGTCCGCGACGCGCAGGGCAGCGCCCTCGAGATCGAGGTCTGGGCGCTGCCGCGTGCGGGCTGGGCCTCGTTCATCGAAGGCATTCCGGCACCGCTGGCGATCGGCTCGGTGCAGACCGAGGCCGGCGACTGGGTCAAGGGTTTCCTCTGCGAGCCGCATGCGCTCGAAGGGGCGCGGGAGGTCACCGGATTCGGTGGCTGGCGCGCCTACATCGCCTCGTTGTCACGACACTGAAGGAGCTCTGCCGTGGATCGTCGTCGTTTCGTCAAGGGTTCGGCCGCACTGGCCGGCCTCACCGCTTCGGTCCCGCACGCGATCGCGCAGTCCGATCGCCGCAAGGAGCTGCTCGTCGTCGCCAACGAGTTCGGGCCGAACTCGCTCGACATCCACACCGTGGGGGCCAACCGGCCGAGCTACGGCGTGTCCTGGATCTGCTACGACCGGCTGATGACCTTCGGCAAGAAGACGCTGCCGAACGGCCAGGTGACCTACGACTACGCGAAGCTCGAGCCCGAGCTGGCCGAGTCCTGGACGATCGCGCCCGACAACTCGCACGTGACCTTCCGGCTGCGCAAGAACGCCAAGTTCCACGACGGCACGCCGGTGACCGCGCGCGACGTGAAGTGGTCGTTCGACCGCGCGGTCGCGGTGGGCGGCTTCCCGACCTTCCAGATGGCGGCCGGCTCGCTCGAGAAGCCCGAGCAGTTCGTGGTCGTCGACGACCACACCTTCCGCGTGAACTTCCTGCGGCCGGACAAGATGACGATGATGGACATGGCGGTGCCCGTGCCCAGCGTCTTCAACGCCGAGCTGGTGAAGAAGAACGCGACCAAGGAGGACCCCTGGGGCCTGCTCTGGACGAAGAACAACGTTGCCGGCGGCGGGGCCTACAAGGTCGAGTCCTGGCGGCCGGGGCAGGAGATCGTCTACGTCCGCAACGACGACTGGAAGAGCGGTCCGATGCCGAAGATCCGCCGCGTGATCCAGCGCGACGTGCCGAATGCCGGCACGCGGCGCGCGCTGCTGGTCAAGGGCGACATCGACATGACCTACGAGATGCCGCCGAAGGACTTCTCGGAGATGGCCAAGGAGCCGACGCTCAAGGTCGTCTCGACGCCGATCGAGAACGCGATGTGGTACGTCGGCATGAACGTCAAGAGCAAGCCGTTCTCGGACGTGCGCGTGCGCCAGGCCGTGGCGCTGGCGATCCCGTACGACAAGATGAACGAGGTCGCCGTCTACGGCCGCGCGATCAAGCTCTACGGCGGCACCAACGATCCGAAGACCACCGCGTGGCCGCAGCCGCACGGCTGGACCACCGACCTCGCGAAGGCGCGCGCGCTGCTCAAGGACGCCGGCTATCCGGACGGCTTCGAGACCACGCTGTCCTTCGACCTGGGTTCGGCGACCACCAACGAGCCGATGGCGGTGCTGCTGCAGGAGTCGCTCGCGCAGCTCGGCATCAAGGTGCAGATCGCCAAGGTGCCGGGCGCCAACTGGCGCGCGGCGCTGCTGAAGAAGGACATGCCGATCATCGTCAACCGCTTCGGCGGCTGGCTGAACTACCCCGAGTACTTCTTCTTCTGGTGCTACCACGGGCAGAACGCGGTGTTCAACACCATGTCCTACCAGAACCCGAAGCTCGACAAGATGATCGAGAACGCGCGCTTCCCGGAGAACAAGTTCGTCTACGACTCCGAGGTGCGCGCGATGATCAAGCTCGCCAACGAGGAGGTGCCGCGGGTGCCGCTGTTCCAGCCGCTGATGGACGTCGCGATGCGCAAGGACATCAACGGCTACATGTACTGGTTCCACCTGCAGCCCGACTACCGCAACCTCTCCAAGACCTGAGCGGGGACCGACCATGGAACGCGAAGCGATCGTGGCCTGGGTGAGGGCGGGCGCGACGATGCTCGGCCTGCCCGCGGCGACCGAGCACGAGGCGGAGGTCGTCGCCAACTTCGAGCGTCTCGCCGCCATCGCCGAAATGCTCGAGGCGCAGGACGTCGAGCCTTCGGTCGAGCCGCTGACGGTGTTCGTGCGATGAGCGGGTCGACGGGTGCGCCGATGAGCGCGGTGCAGTCGATCCGGGCCTGCCTCGAGCGCATCGAACTGCTCGATCCGCAGGTCAATGCGTTCACCGCGGTGCTCGCCGAGCGGGCGCTGAACCGGGCCGCGGCGCTCGATGCGGCGCGAGCCGCCGGCGAGGCCTCGCTCGGGCCGCTGGCCGGCGTGCCGTTCGCGGTGAAGAACCTGTTCGACGTGGCCGGCCTGGTCACGCTCGCCGGCTCGCGCGTCGAGCGCGAACGTCGGGGGGCCGCGCCGGCCGCCACCGACGCGACCGCGATCACGCGGCTCGAGGCGGCGGGCGCGATCCTGGTCGGCGCGCTGAACATGGACGAGTACGCGTACGGGTTCACCACCGAGAACACGCACTACGGCGCCACGCGCAACCCGCACGACCTCTCGCGCATCGCCGGCGGCTCGTCGGGCGGCTCGGGCGCGGCGGTCGCCGCGGGCCTGGTGCCGCTCACGCTGGGCACCGACACCAACGGCTCGATCCGCGTGCCCGCGTCGCTGTGCGGCATCTTCGGGCTGCGGCCGACCTTCGGGCGGCTGTCGCGCGGCGGCAGCTTCCCGTTCGTCTCGTCGCTCGACACCATCGGGCCCTTCGCGCGCAGCGTGCGCGAACTGGCGCTCGCCTACGATGCGATGCAGGGTCCCGATCCGCGCGACCCCGGCTGCGCCGTGCGCCCTCGCGAGCCGGTGACCAGCGGCCTGGGCCGCGATCCGGCGGCCAACATCGACGGTCTGCGCATCGCGCGGCTGGGCGGCTGGTTCGAGGAGATGGCCACGCCGGAGGCGGTCGCCGTCGTCGACGCCGCCGTCGCCGCGCTGGAGCAGGCGACGACGGTCGGCCGCGCCGACTGGCCGGATGCCGAGATCGGCCGCAGCGCGGCCTTCGTGATCAGCGCCATCGAGGGCGGCGCGCTGCACC